>JAISQH010000119.1 GCA_031274385.1 Planctomycetaceae bacterium
GTGTTTTTCGTGGTTAAAAAAGAGTTTTTAGAAGTTGCCTGAAGGCATTCGCCGACAACAATTGCAGATTCGGCAACGCAGACGAGGCAATTTACACAGTGCTTATTACGTTCTTACTCCGTTTATTAGATTTTGGGAAACGACTCACGGTGGAGTTGAATACGGATTTTTTCGATACGGCGGCGGGTTGCTTCAATAACAGTGAAACGGGAGAGTTTGCCCTCTTGTTCAAAATCAACCGTTTCGCCCACCTCTGGAACATGACCCAGAGTTGAAAAAATAAATCCGGCAATCGTGTCGTAATCTTCTTCTTCCGGCAAATCAAGACCAAGCGTTTCGTTCAACTCGTCAATCCGTACCTTGCCCAACACCTCAAATGTTTCCGGGTCTAATTCTTTAATATCTTCGATCACCACCATCGGATCGTGTTCGTCCACGATTTCACCGACGATTTCCTCCAAAATATCCTCCAACGTGACCACACCCGAAACACCGCCGTATTCGTCCAGAACAATCGCCAAATGCCCCTTTGCACGTTGCAAAACATCGTCTTCCGAACCGCCTTTATCGGAACCAACTTTATCGGAGCCGGACGGTTTGGTGTTCTGAAATTCCTGAAGTAAGGTATCAACCGGTTTGGTTTCCGGCACGAACAACGGTTCCGTCATTAACTCCGTCCAAGCACAACGCTGTAACGGATCATTTTTCACCAGTTCCCGAAGCAAGTCTTTGGCGTGAATCACACCAATAATGTCGTCGCGATTATCTTTATAGACCGGAATCCGTGAATGGGGTGTTGCAATTACTGCCGCAAGCATTTCGTCCCACGATAACGAGTTGGAAATGCTTTTCATGTCGGTTCGCGGCGTCATAATTTCGGAAACCGTAAAATCACTCAATTCCATGACGCCTTCAATCATTTCACGGGCATCTTCTTCCAAAAGACCTTCGCGATGACCTTCAGTAACCATCGTTCGGATTTCGTCTTCAAAGGCTTCTTCCTCGTCGGTTTCTTCCGTCAGACCAGCCAAACGGTGAAAGAAGACGTTGAAAAACCGATCAATCAGCGTTAACGGAAAAAGCAACACCGAAAGGCAATACCAAAATGTCCAGGTGAAATAAACGAAAGAAGTTCCCCAAAGTTTTGAAACAGCGCGCGGCAGCCAGAATTCAACACACAGAAGAACCAACACCGCAATAAGAATGAAACCGACCCAAGTCAAAAGTTCCTGTTCGGGAGCCAGAGCAAAAACCGTTGCCAACACAAAAACAGTGGTCAAAACAATACGCATCATCCCGGCGGCAGCGGCAACCCGCTCATATTCCTTGAGAATCCGCCCCAGCCGGTCTTCCGCCCCGCGCCGCCTGCAAACATCTTCCAGCTTATGTCTGGAAAACGATTTAAGCGACCGCGAGCCAACCGAAACCAAACAAATCAAAAAAAGTCCCAGAAAAATAAGAAAAATCAAAATCATTCGCCAAAAGGAACGAACCGGAAATCGTTTATTCAAAAAAATCAGCACAAAACACAAATCATCAATAAACAACATTTAATTATGGCAGTTTTCACCCTCTTGGCAAGAGTCACGGAAAAATTGAGAGGAAAAGAGATTTAAGACAACTTCTAAAAACTCTTTTCAACGCGAAACACGCCAAAAAACGAAAGTCGCGAAAGTATTCTTTATAACGGCATTTATTGAAATTTCGTGTATTTCGTATTTTCGTGTGTTTCGCGTTAAAAATAAGTAATTAGAAGTTCCCTCAAATATTAACTCTCAATAAAAACCTTTGTGTCCTTCGTGCCTTTGTGCGCAATAATATAATCAATTTTGAATGTTGCAGTTCGACTGTTCCGAATGAAAACAACTTGACAATCGGAAACAAATCTTCTATTCTCTTATGAGGGCGTTCGCTGTATTGAACACAAAAACAGCCGGTTTCGAGACGAACTCAAAAGCGGCTGTTGTTGAGAGGTTGGGGATTTCAGAGCGCCCTAAGGGAATCGAACCCTCAATTACAGCTTGGGAAGCTATCGTGTTGCCACTACACTAAGGGCGCAGGAATCACTATTCAGTAAAAAATTTCAATGAAAATATTCAACGAAAGAGATTATACCGAACTTGTTACCGGAAAAAAGCCCCCCAAACTAATTTATACTTCCGGCTGTCATAAAAATGACGTTAGGCAGGTGAGGAGTTAGGCGGGAAGAAGGCAGGAAGGTATTAGGCTGCGAACCTAACGCTTCCCTGCCTAATGCCTCAAGCCTTCCCGCCTCTAGTAAAAGCATACATTGATGACCCCGCCGAAAGTATACCAATAATTTACACCAATATAATTCAATTTCATGTTTCAATGGTTTCGACCTAATCTTCATGTTGGCAGTGTTATCGATCTGACGCCGGAACGGCTTCAAAAATACGAACTCCGTTCGCTTTTACTCGATGTCGATTGCACACTCAAAAATTACCGGTCACAAACTATTTCGCCGGAAGTTTCACGCTGGATCGAAACCATGAAAGAAAAGGGGATTGGTCTTTGTCTGGTTTCCAATGGTCGCGGCGAGCGTATCCGGCGTTTTGCCGAAAATGTACAAATCCCGTTTGTTGCACCGGCAATGAAGCCGTTGCCATTCGGTTGCCAAACGGCAATCCGAACCATGAAGTTCGATAAAAAATCAACCGCAATGGTTGGTGATCAGGTTTTTGCGGATGTACTTGCCGGAAAACTTGCCGGTCTTTTTACGATTTTGGTTGTCCCCATTCAACCTGAGGAAGAACCCTGGTTTGCCAAAATGAAACGACCTTTCGAACGAATTGTGCTCCAACCGGGTTTGTGAACAGGAAGGTATATGACTTTTGGAAATTGATAATTGAAAATGGAGGATTGAAAAATTGTTGAATTGAAAATGAAAACAAAAGGATCTCGCCGTGTTGGGGTGAAATGCTGCCTTTGAACGCGGAAATCTTTCTTCCGTCCACCGTAGATATTCTTTTCGGGTACGTACCAATTTCCTTCGGGTACGTACCAATTTCGGTAAAAATGGCGGGAATTGGTTCCAATCATCCGTATTGACGTGCCGGTTGGGACGATTTTGAAACAACAAGTCGCGTTAGCGACGGGGGGCTTGCCCCCTCGTTATACCCCCCATCTTTTAACTAATCTTTTGCAAAAAGTGATTTGGAGTGTTATACTATGTTTTTTGAGCGGTCATGTGACAGCGTAACAAGTTAATTCTTTTTTTGGAAGGGAATCCGATGCCGATTATTTGCCCG
>JAISQH010000232.1 GCA_031274385.1 Planctomycetaceae bacterium
CCGTCTTGCGAATATCAACGCCCCCGAGTTCGTCCCCGCCGGAAAAACAAAGAAAGCGAACACTGTGGACAGTAAGAAAAAACTAAAAATTCGACGTAAACCCTAAAAAGGACTCATACTTACAACCAATTATCGTGCCGACTCAAAACGGAATATCCGGTATAACGAGGTTGCCTACCTTGCCTAATTGAAACTCCACCAGATGAACAGGAGGATTTCTTTTTCATTCTTGCCGGAGGGTGGACAGGAGCCGCCGATTTTGATAACATGGACAACATCCAGCATGGATGGGGGAACAAATAATCTGTTTTGATTTTGGGTTTCTTGTTCAATTTCCCTTTTCTTTTGTTCTTCTTTACGTTGTTGCCCGCAATAAAAATCAGAGGCGGAACCGATTTTGGAAAAAACCTTTTATTGTCGCGATGCTCCACAAGAAATTAAAAATTCTCCAAATCATTCCGACCTTAGACCGTTGCGGAGCGGAAAAGCAAATGGTTTTGTTGGCATCGCATCTTCCCAAAGACGAATTTGATGTTGAAGTTGCGGTTCTGACGCGGAACGGTTACTACGCCGAAGAACTTGCCAAAAACAAAATTCCAACAACCTTAATCGGGAAACGCTTCAAATTTGACCCATTGGCATTAAGCCGTCTAAAACGGGAAATCCGGCGTTTTCGTCCTGATTTGATTCATACGTGGCTTTTTGCAGCAAACGCCTACGGTCGAAAAGCGGCAATTGATTGTGGAGTTCCGCATGTTGTTGCAGGGGAACGCTGTGTCGATTTGTGGAAAAGCCGGTATCATTTTTACATCGACCGGTGGTTAGCCCGAAAAACCGACCGGATCGCAACAAACAGTGAAGGAGTCAAAGATTTTTATGTTCAACACGGATTGCCTGCGGAAAAATTTGTTGTGATTCCCAACGCGGTTTTGCCGTTCAATCCCCAAACCGTTAAACCGTTTTCCGCAAATCAAATCCTTGAAGAAATCGGCGTTTCCGATCTTGAACCGAACAGAGATTATTATCCGGTTTTTCATTCGGAAAATGACCCTGAAAAACAACCCTTTTCTCCGCTAACTTCGGAATGGTGCTTTCGCCGGACGCCGTTTATTATTGGGGTTGTTGCCCGGTTTTGGGCGCAGAAACGAATTAAAGACCTTCTTTGGGTTTTTGAAACGCTTAAATTTGTCCATTTAAATTTCCATGCTCTGATTCTTGGCGATGGTCCCGAACGTGACCAGTTGCTTCGATTCCGAGATCAATGGAAACTCTCGGATCGGGTTCATTTTCTTGGGCAACGTCATGATGTTTCCCGGCTGATGCCGATTTTTGATCTTTTGCTCAGTTGCAGTGCTTACGAAGGTCAATCCAATTCGATTCTTGAAGCGATGGCGGCAGGGGTGCCGGTGATTGCGACAGACATACCGGGCAACCGCGATCTGGTCATCGAAGGCGTGACAGGTTTGCTGGTTCCCGACAGCGGCGACGATTTCCGTTTTCGGCGGCGAACCTTTGTCGAGAAAACTCTTTTCTTGCTCGAAAACAGCGAATTGCGAAAAAAAATGGGAATGGCAGCCCAAATGCGGATTGCGGAACATTTCAGCCTTGAACAAATGATCCGGCACCACACAGAACTTTATCAAATGCTCTGCTCCGATTCTCTTTGATGTAAAGAAGGAAAATCTCAAAGACACGAGATACTTTCTACCGTTCCGATTTTTGATTTTCCAACAGGCAAGGTAGTCAGTCTTTCTTCTTGAATTTACGTATTTTTGTCATCTTGACTATTTTGTTTTCATTTCTTGTCTGCTACTCTTTCACTGTTCAATACAACCAACAGCTGAATTGGGGTAAAAAAAGATAATTATGGTTAATTTGATTTTTTTTGGAAATTGCTCTGGAAATAAAACCGAATTTTTTGGTATCATGCGGTTATTCTCTTTTCACGGATTCACAGAAAAGAGATTTTGGGAAACAGATTTGATCATGATGGAGAAGTTCGTGAAAATTGTTAAAAGGATTGTTGTTGCCTTTGTGCTTTGCCTCGCGGTTGTCGGGGCTTATGCGCTGTTGAAAAAGGCACCGCAGCTGAACGTCTCCACAGAAGATATTCATTATTTGCAGGAAGTTGGTATTTCGGCGTCGGAAACGGCGTCGGATGAAGGGCTTTCCGGGGCGCATGGTCATGTTTTGGGTGCGCCGCCGTTGGCATCGCCATCAGGAGTTCAAGGTTCCAACACGCCGCCCGGTTCGTTCGGAACTTCAATAACCTCGTCCCCGTTACCGTCAACAACCTCTGAAGCTCCAGCGTTCGCAATAGCAACCGAAGCCCCGCCGTTCGCAGGCAATTCCGAAGCCCCGCCGTTCGCGGGTAATTCCGAAGCCCCGCCGTTTGTTACCGCCAATCCCGAAGCCGCCACCGCCGCGCCGTTTTCGTCACCTACTCCGATGTTGACGTTTTCGGCTCCATCGGTTCCGTTGCAATCAACTCCATTACAAACAACGATTCCGGTTTCGTCGGCTCCGGTGTTACCGGCTCCGGTATTGCCGGCTCCGGTATTACCGGTTTCACCACCGCCTTCGCCGCCGCCGGATCAACCGGTCACTTGGGACGGACCAATTACCGAAGTCATTTTTGTACCCTCCACCGATTTTACTGATCCTTGGAGGGTTTCCGGCATTGCCGAGCCAAAATCCAACTCATTGCCATTGCCAAAACCGGTTGATCCGTTTTTGGCTGTTGCTGTTTCCGCCGAACCGCCCGCAAAACAGAAAACGGCTGCGCCAATCAATCAGCCGGTTAACTCGGTTAATCCGATTAATAAGGAAAACATTCCGATTGCAAACAATCGGATTAAACGTCTTCCGGTTGTTGTGGAGGAAACGCCGGTAGAACGGCAAACGGTTGCGAACCCGATTGATTTTGAAAAAGAAACAACCTTATTTGCCACTGCCATTCCGGTCGATTCTTCAAAATCCTCCAAACGTCCGTATTCGCAGACAACGCTTATTCCGACAGGAAAAGATTATCCCAAAGATTATCCATTTAAGTTGAACGATTACCAACAAACTTCTATTCGAACGGATGTTGTTTTTGCTCCGGTGTTGCCGTCTGTGAACGAAGAACGACCGATGATTTCATTTGTTCAGCAAAAACCGGAAAAGTCTGCTGTCAGGGAAACGCTTCCGGCGTTAAAGGAAACGATTTCGGCAACAACGGTTCGTTCGGGAGCGGAACCAACAGAAATAGAAATACCGTTCACGAGGATAAAATCGGTTGTTGCGGATGGTGAAGTAAAGCCGATTGATTCGATTCCGTTTGTTGCGGTTGAAAATTCTTCGGTGTCCTTGACAACAGAGATTCCGGCAAAACCGGGTGTTTTACCGGTTCGGGAGACGGTGGAACGTTTTGTCAAAGCCCAGACGGAGTTGATCGAATCGGGCGAGCCAACAAAAATCCGCAACGCTTTTATCCAATTGAGCCGTCTTCTTTACGAATATCGCGAGTTGAATGATGCGGAACGAGCCTCGATGTTGCCGTTGCTTGATCGTTTGGCGTTGAACGTGATTTATTCGCGTAATGCTCATATTTTGGAACCGGCGTACACGGTCAGGTTGGGCGATTCGATTGATTCGATTGCTCAGGCGTTTGATCTTTCGTCGGCGTTGCTGATGAAGATCAACGGTCTCACCGGAGCAAGACCGTTGGAACCGGGAACGGTGTTAAAGGTTGTTGTTGGTCATTTCGACGCAAGAATTTCCGCAGGACACCGTGAATTGACCTTGATTTTAGGCGGTCTTTATGCCGGGCGTTTCTCGGTTGCTCTTGGCGAACGGATCGAACATTTACGCGGTGAATTTTATGTCAGTTCCAAAACGGATACGTGGAATGAAAAATCGTTGACGTTGAACAACGGAGTTGTCCTTTACGGAACCGACCGACCGCAACCCGGTGACCCGCTGGCAACAACCGTTCGTTTCACACAACAAGACGCCAAAGAACTGTTCGACATCCTGACCGAACACTCCGTTGTTATATTCGAAGACTAAAAAGCAACAGCCTTCTACAAACCCCAAATCACAAACCACATTTGGGGTTATTGTCGTGATCCAGTATTTCCATGCAAAGTTCGATATAGGCTCTTGCTCCGCGTGATCTTGGGGCGTAATCAATGACCGGCAAGCCATGACTGGGTGCTTCGCTCACCGCAACATCTCGCGGAATAACCGTTTTGAACACGATGTCGCCGAAAAATTCACGGACTTCACGATCAACTTCGTGTGTCAATTCCAGTCCGGCGTCGTACATTGTGAGAAGAATCCCGCCGAATTCGAGTTTTTCCGGTCTTTGCTCCATGATTTTTTTAATCACTTCGATCATTTGGACAAGTCCTTCCATTGCGAAAAACTCACATTGAATCGGCATCAGGACTTCGGTTGATGCAGCCAAAGCCAATTGGGTCAAATGTCCCAACGATGGCGGGCAATCAAACAACACGAAATCGTAATTTTGAAGTTCTTGATTTAATTGAAGTTGTATTCTTTGAGTTTCTGTTTTGTTGGTTTGGGAGAGGGTTTCGGCGTCACCGAAATTCCGGCTTCCGGGCAGTAGGGTGAGGTTGGGATTTTGGGTTTGGAGGGCGGATTCGGCAAACGGGGTTCCGGTGACTAACGGATGAGATTTTAACG
>JAISQH010000194.1 GCA_031274385.1 Planctomycetaceae bacterium
CATCGAGTCGAATCATTTCATCTCGAATCGTATTCGCACCATACAAACCAAGAATACTTTTTTCCTTGAGTTGTTTTCGAATACGTAAAACAATTTGTTCCATTTTATTGGGTGTTTTATTTTTTGGTTTTGGAACACCCGATTTTTTGTCTCTAAAATCAACTCGGTCTAATCAAGTGCCATGCGCACGTGTCACCCATCGCTGCACGGTAGACTTGCTCACCCGAAATCGCATCGCAACTTGACGCAATGATCCACAACGACGATAGGCAGAAACTATCGCCCGCCGCTTGGAGATTACGTCACAAACTTGTTTTTATTTTCATATCAACAATTTTCCTAAGTTAAAGGTTAAAGGGGAAGGAACAAACAGAACACTTTTTGTAAACAACAGTAGAACAGGTCATCAGGTGTCCCACCAATTCAAACAAAAAAGTGTCCCGCGAATGCTTGCACTCGACCCATCAGTCATTAAAAACAAAATAGACAGTTACTTTTTTTCAATTGTCGGATCAAGTCCTGATTCGAAGTTAATGTCCGATTAATTCTTTGCGTCTTTGCGCGCAATCTTGAAAGATGTGCAAACGCCGGAAACATTATGTTTCATTATTATTATTATTATTGTTATTGTTATTCAATGCGACGAGTTGTCTGATTGCCCGGTACGCTTCGATGACAAGCCAGAGAGCCAGCAGGATGATGGCTGTTAGTAAATACTGACCTTTGACAATGAACACGAATATAATATTGTACGACATTGCCCAAAGCGGTACGACAATCATGACGACAGCAGGAATCAAAAGATAAACGGAACGAACCTTACGCCGCATCAAATAAACACTGCCGACAAGAAGCGTTAAACCGGCAACAACCTGATTACCGGCTCCGAACACGGGCCACAGAATCAAACCGCCCGTTCCATACGGCGCGGTCGGACTCGCCTTGCACAACGCCAGTGCCACCGCAATCGCTAAACCAACCGCTGTTGCAATATATCGGTTTTTCATCGGTTTTATACGGAGCATTCCGCCAAGTTCCTGCAAAACGTAACGCATTAAACGAAGTGCCGCGTCAATTGTTGTTGCAGCAAAGCACGCAATCAGAATCGCAATGATGCCTTGTCCAAACTTGATCGGAATTCCAATAAAATGGATAAAATTGGCACCGCCTTCAATAAAAGTTCCAACCTGTTCGCCAAGATTCATCGAAGCCCACGAACGATCATAACGGAGATTCCAGGCGTCGCGCCCTTTGACAATTTCAAGAGATTGAGTACGTAAATTCTCGGTTGAAGGGGCATTTTTTGTTGAATTTTCCAAATCGTGAACCGTTTCAACCATGGCTCCGGCACCGCCGGTTGCTGCGGCGGCGGATTGAACATTGGGAATACCGAGTCCGATTCCTGCCGTACAACTTAAAATTACAAGAACCGCCAAAGCCGCTTCAAGCAACATGCCGCCGTAACCAACAAATGACGCATCTTTCATGGACGCGACTTGTTTGCTGCTTGTACCGCTGCTGACCAACGCGTGAAAACCACTGACCGCACCGCAGGCAACCGTAATAAAAAGAAACGGTAAAATCGGCGGAGCACCGGATTTTTGGGCTTCCGAAACACGAAACGGCGGAGCCGAACCAAATAAATCCGCTGTTCCTGTTAATCCGGCAAAAACAAGCCCAAGAATAATCAACGCCAAAGCAATATAAAGAATCAAACTGTTAACATAATCACGCGGTTGGAGCAACAACCAAACCGGTAAAACCGACGCGAAGTAACAATAAATAAACAACGTCCATGTCCAAAGCATGGTCGGATTAAGCGAAGCGTGAACTTGTTCCAAACTTGGCATGTAAAATGAAAAACCAGGATGACTTGCCGAAAGAGAAACCGTTATTCCCAAAAGGAGAATTGAAACCAGTGACGCAAAAAGCAATGAAATTCCGTAGCGATAAGTGACAAGCCCCAAGCCGATCGCAACAGGAATCGAAAGAACGGTTGGCATAACGGATTGCGGATAATCCTTAAATGTGGTCGCGATAACGTTACTGAAAACAGCAATCACCACCGCCAGAATAAACGTCAACAAAAGAAGAAACAACAGTTTTGCGGAAGGCGATAAAACCGTTCCGGCAATATCGCCGAGTGACCGCCCTTTATTTCGGAGTGAAAGAACGAGTGCGGTGAAATCGTGAACCGCTCCAATGAAAATACTGCCGAAAACAACCCAAAGCAACGCAGGAAGCCAACCCCAAATGACGGCAATCGTCGGTCCGACAATGGGACCGGTGCCGGCAATCGCGGTAAAATGATGACCAAAAATCACGTAACGATTTGTCGGTACAAAATCGATATTATCTTGCAATTCGACACTCGGCGTGATTTCGTCCGGGCTGAGTCGGAATATCTTTCGGGCAAGAAATTTTCCATAAGTATGGTAAGCGACAATAAAACCGAAAAACGATGCAAGAGCAATCAGAAGTGTTGACATAATATGAGTTGACAAAATTGATTGAAATGGCAATACAACGATATTGTTAAAAACGAACTTGATTATACAATTACCGATGACTTAAAAACAGCAGGGGGATGTATTTCAACAGTCTCTTTTGTTTTTCAAGTTTGCGAGCAAATTTCAAAAAACAAAATGGACAGTTACCAACGATAGTATTTTGAAAAGAGATTTGGTAAAATTTCATCTGTTTTCGTTTTTTCGTATGTTTTGTATCTTTCAAAAAAAGTAAAAATTCCCTTAACCTGTTACAAAATTTGTATCAAATCCATTCCATGACAAAATATTTATTGAATGTAGAAACGTCAATCGGTCGAATCGGGTTGGTTGAAAACGGGGCGGCGATAAGCAATGTTTTTTTGCGTTCGGAAAAAGCGCCACCGGACATGAAAGAACACGCAACGCCCTTACTTCGCCGCGCGGCAAAGCAATTGAAAGAATATTTGAGCGGTCAACGAATCTGTTTTGATCTTCCCTTGCAACCGGAAGGCACCGAATTTCAACGAGCCGTCTGGAAGGCATTGCAACTGATTCCTTACGGAGAAACCCGCAGTTACCGCGACATCGCCGAACAAATCAATCATCCGAAGGCTTGCCGTGCCGTCGGCATGGCGAACAACCGAAATCCAATCGCCATTATTATTCCTTGCCACCGAGTCATTGGTGCCGACGGATCGTTAGTCGGTTACGGCGGCGGGCTCAAACTGAAACAACAACTCCTCAACCTCGAAAAATCAAAATCGTACAAATAAATCAATCATCAATTATCAATTATCAATAGTCGCCAATCAATAATCCCCAATGACATTAACGCCCCAAATATTAACGCCGCGTCAGGCATTGAACAAAAGTTTCTT
>JAISQH010000213.1 GCA_031274385.1 Planctomycetaceae bacterium
TAAAACCCAATCAGTTCACCCATCACTGCGAAAGTTCCATTGATAAAGTCATAACCTGTTACCATCTCAAATCCTTTGTTGAACGCAGCAAAACCTGATTGAACCGGAGTAAAACCCGACGCATTATCTGCAGCACTAGTACCCTCTGATCCGGCAACACGAGTAATCGAGTTGTCTTCATTATAAGTGTATCGACCAAAAGATAACCAAGAGCATCTCCAAGAGACGGCATAATAACACCGGCATTACCTACGGCAAAATTGGAAAGTCCACCGGCATTCATTCCTATGTCACCAATCAGATCGGCTGAATTACAATACATAACAGTACCATTTTTGGCTTTCACTCCTGTTGAGCCATAATACCCTGCTAAGTATGCGGTACTGCCGGTACCCCAAGATGCATTTGTAGGAGCGTATTCCGAATGGTGTTCGTATTTGATTGCCGTGCTGCCATTTTTTTCAAGCACATATTCCAACCCTGAACGTCTTCCATTGAGATCAGTAGAGTCACCAGCCGCATACGACTTCCAGTCGGAAGGAAGTACATCGGTTGTCATCACATACCAATTCGCATCACGTTTGTTCGTTTTATCCTCAAGGCCAAAACGGAGGTATCCGTCGGCATAACCATCGGAATCCGCATCCACGACGGTTCCATCAACATTTTTAACTGTACCATTCTTTCCACTTGTTGCGGCAACTCCCGTGCCGAGGGTGATCACCTCAGCATTAACGACCGTTGCGAAAACAAAAACCAAAAGGCTTGCGAGTGTAAAAATCTTCTTCATTGTAGTACCCTTTCAAATTAGGTGTTGTTGTTTGCCGTTCTGTAACGGCGACACTTGTTTTGTCACAACATTGTGACGAAATATGTTATATGCAGTTCGCGTGCCAATTCCAAAAAATAACAATAAAAAATCCTAAGTCAATTAAATGAAACAGGTTACGAAAAACGCCCGTTTCACAGGGAAAATGAGGACATTTGCTCTTTGATGAAAAACGATACACGAAACAAGAAAAAACGATACACAAGGTAGGGAAATGATACAGGAAACGAAGAGAACTGAACAGGGGGAATGGACTAGAAAATAGAAAAAGAAGAAAAACGGTAACAATTCTACCGTTTTGTTGCAATTTGTGGTTTGTAGGGAATTTGTGGTTTGGGAAATTAAACCGCTTGCGAAACAAACCACAAATCCCAAACCACAATCCACAACATCAGAACTGAATATAACCGGAGAATCCGTATAAGAATTGGTCGTCTTTCAGATCAAGTCCTTTGCTTTTGGTACGGTTGAACGGCTTTTCACCACTGAAATTGTCGTATCGAACTTCCGGTCGGATGGTCAGAAATGCGGTTGGTTTCCAGTTGACGCCCAAAGTAAACGCATAAACGTCAAAATCGTATCCGCGTGCATTACTGTAATCTTTCATCCATTCCGCCCTCGCTCCAACTGTCCAACGGGAATTGAGTTTATAAAATATTTCCTGATTGACACCGTAACGACCAAAATGGAGATTCGGAACAAGATCACTTTTTTCATTCCGCAGAAGCCACGCAATCGCGTAATTCCAAGATTGGTTCAGATTGATCCGGGCAACCAACGAATTCACAAAATATTGGCGAACTGCTTCGTCCTTGCCAATCAGTGCCGAATAATCAACTTGAACACGTGACCCAACCTTGTAACTCACTCCGCCAAGAAAGGCATTGCGGTTATTACCGTCAAAAAAATTCCCCTCACCATTGACCCAACCACCAAAAATTGCCCCATTCTTATTCAACGCCCATGTTGCCAACACTCCGCCAAAATCAATGTACGATTGGTTTTCGTAAGAGGTTGTGTAGAAAAACCGATTGGGGGAACAAGAAGAATCAAGACCCATTGGCGTGAAAAATTTTCCAACCTTCACACTCAGATTCTTGTATCCCACTTCGGCATAAAGTTGCGGCAATGCGGCGTAATAATCGCCTTCGCCCCAGCGTTTTCCTGTTCCCGGTTCGTAACCGAGACCGGCAGCCTGAAAATGTTGACCGTCAACCCCGTACATAAAATCAACCCGCCCGCCAATATCAAAACCACGCTGATTGAGTCTTTTGCCAAGAAAAAGCCACGCCTGATTGATCTGGAAAGAAGCGTGTTTCGCATTCTTCAAATGACCGGTGTTACCGGAATCAGGATCGAGAACTCCGTTCGTATATTCGTCCTTTTGACCATACCCGTTCGCCATCACACCGGCATCCAACCAACCGCCAAAATCCCACAACGATTTTGTATTACAAACCGTTTCCGGGTTACAAGAAACAACCTCGCACGGAGTACATTCTTCAAAAACTCCCGCCGAAACCACCGGAATCATCACACCAAAAACAAAAAAACCAAAACTTTTTATCAAAAATTTTTTCATTAAACGAACCCTTTTAAAAAATTGAAAATTGAAAATTGATAATTGATAATTGAAAATGAGCAACGATCATTGCGGCATGTCAACTTATTCCCTGTGCTGCACTTTGTTTGCATGGTGTTTATCCGCAGTCAAACTCTTACAGACGATTCTTACAAAGTTGTTTTTTCAAAAACGAAAACGTCAATCATCTGTCTTAAAATAATTGAAAGAAAAAAATACTTATCAAAAAATATCAAAAAATATCAAAAAATTTTTACAGGACACCTTCCCATATAAGACAATGTCATGTATATTACACTTGTATCGACGTTCGAGATACCAAATATTAAACATCATTATCCATTTTAACAAAAAGGTAAAAAGCATGACCAAATTGATTTTAGTTGGTGGTTTTTTGGGAAGCGGCAAAACGACACTTCTCGCTGAGGCAGCCAAAAAATTGACCGCCGAAGGAAAAGCAGTCGGTCTGATTACAAACGATCAAGCCCCCGAACTTGTTGACACGCGATTGTTAAGTCGTGTCGGCAAAGGAGTTTTGGAAGTTGCCGGAAGTTGTTTTTGTTGCAACTTCAATGGTTTTGCCGACGCGGTTCAATCTCTGATCACACAAGGTGCCGAAACCATTATTGCCGAACCGGTCGGAAGTTGTACCGATTTGTCGGCAACAATTTTGAACCCCGTTAAAAAGTTTCAACCCGATTGGAATCTTACGCCGTTGACGGTGTTGGTTGATCCGAACCGGTTTTTTGAAATCGTCGGCAACACCGCAAGTCAAGTCGATCCCGACGCTTTGTACATTATGAAACTTCAAATGCAGGAAGCAGATCGGATTCTCATCAATAAATCGGATACGCTTTCGGCTGCCGAAAAAACAAAAATTCAGGATCTGTTGAAAAAAGAATTTCCCGACAAATCAACCGGTTTGATCTCAGCAAAAACCGGCGAAGGAATTGACGCTTGGCTGAATGAAATTCAAACGGCAAAAGATGTTGGAACAAAAATTGTTCCGGTTGATTATGACCGTTATGCTCACGGCGAAGCGGTTCTTGGTTGGCTCAATGCCACCGCAACAGTTCAGGCAAAAGCCGGTCAGGTTAATGCTTCCGTTTTGCTCAAAGCGTTGCTAGATGCTTTTCAGGCGGAAATTCAAAAATCAAGTTCCGAAGTAGGACATGTCAAGGCAATTCTTAATGTTGGCGGCAAGGAAAGTGTTGCCAATTTAACGAGTCTTAACGGTGTTGTCGATGTTCGTGATGTCGAAACAAAATCGGACAAACCGGTTTTGATTTTCAATGCCAGAGTTCAGATGTCGCCGGAATCGCTCGAAAAACTAGTGCGGAACCTGCTCGCCGGAACCATCACACAACAACTCGACGTGAAAATCGAAACATTTCGTTGTCTCATGCCGGGAAGACCAAACCCAACTCACCGGTTTGTTGAAACTGTTTGAAAATTTGAGAATTTAATGTTGAACACAATTTTTGAATTCTCAATTTATACAAAAAACATGTATGTTACTAAAAACTGTTCTAATTTTACAAAAGGAACCAACTAAATGTGTACGATTAAAGAAAGTCCTTGTTGCTGTTCGGGAACAACCACTCAATCTGTCATGGAGGTTCTCTATGACAAAAATGTCCACACAATTGCTTACCATCATCCACTCAAGAAGGAGATTTCACTGGAAGGATGTAGTGCTTTTGGCGGAAAAGGATTAGATTTGAATCCGGTTGATCTCCTCGCATTGGGAGTCGGCAGTTGTCTGCTCATTGTGATGGGAAAAACAGCGGAATCTGAAAATCTTGATATTGTCGGAGCAAAAGCTAACGTGAGTTACGATTTGGTGAATTATCAGGTTGCAGCTATCACGATAGACCTTTATCTTCCTAAAAAACTTGCTTCAGAAGACCAAACCAAACTGGAAGCAGCAAGCAAAAAATGTCCGGTTTATCTTGCTGTTAGCCCCGGTGTTAAAATTACGGTAAATTATCACTGGCCAAATTAAGTACAAATATATTCATGGCAACTTCTAAAAATCTTTTTTAACCACGAAAAACACGAAAGAATTTTTGTTGTAACTTTTTAATATAAACGATTTACAGCGATTGTATTTTTCGTGTGTTTCGTGGTGAGTCTCGGTTTTTAGAAGTTCCCTCACATCAATTTTTCAATTCCGCACAATGCACACTATTTCTATTTTTCGTAAGAGTCTTGCCGAGTTTATCGGGACGTTTATGCTTGTTTTTTTCGGTTGTGGTTCCGTTCACACCGCAACCTTGTTTGGTGCCCAAGTCGGGCTTTGGCAAATTGCCATTGTTTGGGGACTTGTCATTGCTTTTGCGATTTTCATTACCGGTGCAGTGAGCGGCGGGCATTTGAATCCGGCAATGACGTTAGCGTTTGCTGTCCATCGCAAGTTGCCGCTTGGAGAAGTTGTTCCTTATTGGGTCGGTCAATTTTCCGGTGCTTTTTGTGCCGCCGCTTTATTATTCGTACTTTTTCAACCGAATCTCAAAGCGTTTGAGGAATCCAAAGGGATTGTTCGGGGGCAACCGGGAAGTGTGGTAACGGCTCGGTGTTACGGGGAATATTATTCGTCGCCTGACGCGGTGCCGGTTGATCCTGAAACTTGGGAAACAGGCTGGCAAAAACAACGTCAATTCGTGCCAATCTCGCTCGCGTTTTTAGCCGAACTCTTCGGTACTGCCGTCTTAGCACTCATTGTTTTTGCCCTCATTGACCATCGGAATCCGGCTCGTCCGGCTGCTCATCTTGTTCCGCTCTTCATTGGTTTAACAATCTCAATGCTCATTTCAATTATTGCTCCGTTAACGCAAGCGGGTTTCAATCCGGCACGGGATTTTGCGCCGCGATTATTTGCTTTTGTTGCCGGTTGGGGAGAAGTGGCTCTTCCCGGTCCGAACGGCAACGGGTTCTGGCTTGTGTATATT
>JAISQH010000224.1 GCA_031274385.1 Planctomycetaceae bacterium
AGTCGCGCTAGCGACGTTATGATGCATAACCGGCGGTGTAGCGCACCCGCCGGTTATGCATCATGCCGTCGCTACGCGACTACGGAAAAACAAAAAAAAAGTTTATTGACGCATGATTACTTAGAGGTTCCCCTATGCGATTTTCGTCAACGGCTCTTTCATTGGCAACACCGTTGCACGACCTTCGACAACATCTTCCGTTACACGATAAACTTCGCCGGACGGAAGATCGGGGAGTTCATACATGATATCGAGCATCACATTTTCGACAATGGATCGAAGACCGCGTGCTCCGGTTTTCTTTTCGAGTGCTTTCCGGGCAATGGCAATCAAAGCACTCTCCGTAAACTCCACCTCAGCATCTTCCATCTGGAAAAGCCGTTTGTATTGTTTTACTAAAGCGTTTTTCGGTTCACTCATGACCCGAATAAGGGCTGCCTCGTCGAGTGGAGTCAGCGTCGAAATCACCGGCAACCGACCAACCAACTCCGGAATCAAACCAAAATGGTTAATGTCCTCCGAAGTGACTTTCGAAAGATAATTGGAACACCGTTCATCACGATTCATCGGAGCCGTTTGATTAAAACCAATTGCTTTTTTACCAAGCCGTTGGCTGATAATATCTTCCAGCCCGACAAAGGTTCCACCGCAGATAAAGAGAATATTCGTCGTATCAACCTGAATATACTGCTGTTCGGGGTGTTTTCGCCCGCCCTGCGGCGGAACATTGGCAATCGTTCCCTCAAGCATCTTGAGAAGTGACTGCTGAACACCTTCACCGGAAACATCTCTCGTAATCGAAACATTTTGCGATGTTTTGCCGATCTTGTCAATTTCGTCAATGTAAATAATTCCCCGCTGGGCTAATTCAACATCAAATTCGGCAGCGTGCAGAAGTTTCAGAATCAGATTTTCAACATCTTCTCCAACATAACCGGCTTCGGTCAGAGTGGTGGCATCACCGATTGCAAACGGAACATCGAGAATTTTTGCCAATGTTTGGGCGAGAAGGGTTTTGCCGGAACCAGTTGGACCAATTAACATCACATTCGATTTATCAAGTACGACATCATTTCCTTCGTCTTTATTGATAAGCCGTTTATAATGATTGTGAACGGCAACAGATAACACCTTCTTGGCGTGTTCCTGACCGACAACATATTCGCTAAGCCGCGTAACAATTTCGCGTGGGGAGGGAACTTTTGAGAGCGGTTTTGTACCTGACCCGTTACGCCGACGCCGTTCCTGAATCAGAATCGTTTGGCATAAATCAATACATTCCCCGCAAATATAAACATCGCCCGGTCCTTCAACAAGAGGACCAACATCACGGTAACTTTTATGGCAAAAAGAACAAAATGCGTTTTTCTTGTTTGTTCCGCCTTTCGTTGAATTCGATTCTCGTCCGGATGACATGGAATAGCCTTTCTTTTCTTGAGGTTGTGTTTCCGAAAGTTCAATGATGTCTGTTTCTCAACTTCTCAACGTGATTGCCGACTCCATAAGCCGAACAAATAAAATACTTTTCACGGTGAAAAGATACTGTCCGAATCCTTGGAAACTTTTCTGTCATCCCTGGCTTATCAACTAACAAACAAATTATCTTGGTTCACTGCTTCATTTGATTTATTTGATTCATTGGTTCAAATAATTCAGTAACCAAATTGTTCTACTGTATTACGAAAAGAAAGGTAACCTGTTTCTATTTTCTTCCATTTTTTTACTCAATCGAAAGACGATTTATTCATTTTATTGATTGAGTACCGTATCGTCATTTTCTGCGCTATTACACTGACCAGCAATTTGTGTCTCATCGCTATTTTCCGAAAAAACGACAGGATCATTATTTTGTATTTTTCCCATTCCTTTTGAGAACAGAACCGCCGGATCGAATGGTTTCTGAGTTTTGTTTTTTTCTTCCTCGACAATTTGAAAAGCGAGTTGTTTCTTAATAATTCGGAATTCTACATCGGAGAGTTTGCCTTGTGACTTCAATTCTCGAAAATTATTGAGGTGATCTTCTGTATTAAGTTCCTTTTGTACCGATTTCTCATGTAATAATCCCACGACATAAATTGCTGTTGCCGTTATAATCGCCAAGACCGCGAAATAGATTACGAGTTGAATAATCTCTATGGAAAATAAGATCGGCATGGTTTCATACCAGATTTTCTCGTTCGGGTCACTGTTTCCAACAAATCCGTTCTTTGCTATAATATAACACTCTAATACGTTTCCGGCAACTCAAATGACAAGATTTTGTCAAATTACCGATGATGAAATTACCGATTATACAGATTCTTCTTGTTTTGTTTCTTGTTCTTGTTTTTTTCCCGAATCATCTTACTTCCGGTTTGCCGGGTCAAGAGGGACGATTGTTTTCCGGGATTCCGCCCCAAAATCAGGAGGTATTTGAAGGAGTCCGTGCGGCGATGAAGGGGGAAAATGAAGTTGCCGAACGATTTTTTGCCGAAGCAATGAAAAAGCAACCGGGCAGTCGTCCGGGCGGAGTGGATGCGGCAATGACGTTTATTGATCCTTCGTCGGAGTTTAAGTTTTTCGACAAAATGCGGTTTTGGCTCGAAAAAACGGCGGAGGATTTTCCTGACGATCCAGAGGCGTTTTTACTTCTTGCGGACATTGCGCATTCGGAGGCGAGGTCACTTGAATGTTCTATGCTGACCCGACATGCGTTGAGTCTTGTCGAAAAGTTCCACGTCAACCCGCAACGCCAACATTCGCTCCGTCTTTACGGTGAAAAACTCCTTGCCAATGTTGCGGAGCAGCGGCAACGTTGGGACGAAGCCGCCCGGCAGTTGACCAGATTGCACGAACTGGAACCGGAAAACGCCGAACATCTTTACCGGCTTGGTTTGACATTGTTCCGGCTTGGTCAAAAAGACGAGGCGGTTAAGCGGCTTTCCGAAGCGGAGGCGAAAGATCACAAATTACTTCCGGCGTTGATTCTTCTTGCTCAGCTTTCAGAGCAAATCGGCAAGGTGGACGAAGCGGCTCAATATCTTGCCGAAGCGGTTGAGAAAAACGGGGACAATCCGCGTGTTCTTGTTGCGGCGGCTGATTTGGAACTGATCTGGAACCATTTGGACAAGGTCAAAATGTTTGCCGAAAAAGCCCATCAACTTGACCCTTATTCCTCTGACGCGGTGATAACGCTTGGGATTGTTGATCTTTACGCCGGAGATTACGAAAAGGCGGAAGAAAAATTTATGAAAATTACGGAGTTGCAGCCGAACAATTCCGAAGCGATGACGGGGCTTGCTTTGGCTCTTTGTGAACAGAACGACGCCCGGCAATTACGGCGTGCGTTTGGGGTTGCCAAGCGAAATGTTGATCAAAATCCCTCGTCGATTGACGCGCAAACGACGCTTGCTTGGGTACTTGTTCAGGCTAATTCTTTGGGCGAAGCGGAAAAGATTCTGATGCGGTATTTTGACGCCAACGAATTGAACTCGTCAGGGGCATATTATCTTGCGGTTGTTTTTTCGAAACAAAACCGAAAAGAGGAAGCAATGCTTTTCCTGCAAACGGCTTTAGCGACCAACGTTAATTTCCCAAAACGTACCGCCGCCGAAAAATTGCTCAAAACTCTCACAGAATAAAATCACTGATGATTTCATTTTTTGTGGGAGTTCATTTTAGTAGTCAGTATTACCAAGTTCTCTAATTTTTACTGCATCGATTTAGGTTTTCTATTGTTGG
>JAISQH010000274.1 GCA_031274385.1 Planctomycetaceae bacterium
GATTTCTTATTTTGTTGTTCCGTTATTTCAATAATATTGTTGTAGCCATCTTGTCTCAAAATGTCTTGGTTTTTGCTTCGTGAACGGCGACAACTTTTCTATTGAATTTCAAACAACGCGGATTTTCGGTTTTTTGAGGAATTTTGTCAAGAGGAAAAAAATTTTTTATCCATCCCCCTTAAAAAACGAATAATCGGAAAATTTTTCGTATTTTTCCAAGTCTTTTTAATGAGAACAACCGTTTTAACCGATAATGTCAATATGACTTTTTCGGTAAAGCTCCATTCAAGGAAGAATGATTATGAAACGAATCCTATTTTTCACTTCGAACTATTGGACGATTTTTGGACTTTGTGCAGTGATTGTTCTGGTTCCTCGTTCTGTCCTTTTCGGGCAGATCATTCAAATGGGAGGACTGCCAAGATCGAACGCAACCTCAATCTATCAATCAGTTTATAATTCCGATACTCCGAAGGCTCCGGTTCGGCAAATGCAACATCTTTTCCAAACCGTTTCGGAAAACGAACCGATTGAGCCAATGCCGTTGGCAGCAAATCAATCGGGACTTGCCGCAATGACCCGGCGTTCCAACCGGGTTGTTCCACTTCCACCTTCTACGAACGTAACTCCGACAACAACGGAACCGACAATGGCGGATTCGGCGGCGGAAAACTCGATATTCGGTCAATATTCGCAACCGCAACCGCAACCGTTGGTTTCGCTGGCTTCACCGTCATTTCTCCTTGCCTCTCATCCTCAGGAAACAGCGCAAGCACCGCAAATTCAATTCAGCACGCCGGTTTTGCCTGAAACAACAACAGTGCAACCGATTCCTTCAACAGTTCCGGCGGTGACGGCTCCGGTTGCGACGGTTCCGGCTGTGACGGTTCCGGCTGTGACGGTTCCGGCGGCTCCGATTGCAACGCTTCCGACGGCTCCGGCTCCTTCGCCGCCTTCACCGACCATTTCACAACCTCCGCAAGCAGTTCCGGTAACACCAACTCGGTTAATTGCTACTGAAGCAGTTACAAAAAATCATCGGCTTCAGAATGTTCATTCTGAAATATTTGAACAGAAACTCGTTGAAAAATTAGGGAAACGTTTTGTTCCGGTTCGAAATGTCGAAGCCTCATTGAATCTTTCACGTTTCCGGCTTCCCGTCAAGGATGGAACCGATGTTGAACTTTCGATTGACCGTCAAAACGGGATTATAACTGTGATTGGTTCGGCTCCGATGGTTGAAAGTTGTTTGCGGATTGTTCGTTTGCTGGACTCTCAGGAAAACATGGAGTTCATTCCTGTACAGCGGTCGAATCTTGCGGCGTTCCGGCAAGCGGCACAAGTTGTCAATCGTGAAACACAAAAACTGGCACAAAATTCGCCAACATTCCAGCGTAACGGCGATCAGCCTTCGGCAAATTTTGTTGCGCCAAACTCCGGGCAATTGCCAAACGGAAACGGTAATGCCGGAGCCGGTGTTGTCGGACCGGTTCAGATTGACATTATCGAAGGTATTGACGAAATGGTGATTCGTGGAACACCGAGCGATGTTGCTGCGATTCGGGAGATACTTCGTCAGATTGAAGCCATGAGTCTTGAACATGAACCCGTGATTGAATTGGTTGCCATGCAGCACGCGGATTCGTACCGAATCAGTCAAATGGTACAACAACTCTATTCTCAGGTTTATTTGGCACGAAAAGGCAGTATCACGATGTTGCCGCTTATTAAACCGAATACGATTTTGATGATTGGTAAACAAGAAAGTATTAATACTGCGAAAGAATTGATTGCGAAACTGGATACGCCGGTTGCGCCGGAATCGGAGTTTCAGATTTTTCGTCTCAAAAATGCTTCCTCCGATACATTGCAAACGCAGATAGCACAGTTTTACGCAAGTCGTATTGGTGTCAATCAAGGATTGGAAACGCAGGTCAATGTTGTCAGCGATGCCCGAACCAATTCGCTGATTGTGCAAGCGAATCCGCGTGATATGGTTGAGATTGCCACGATGATTCTGCAACTGGATGCGGAAGGAAGTGATGCGACCAATATTGTCAAGACGTTTCCGCTCAAAAATGCGATGGCGTCTGAATTGGCAACGACGTTACAAAATGCGATTACCGGAACAACAACTGCAACCGGCGGCGGATTCGGAGGCGGTGCCGGTGCCGCGCAAAACAGCCGAACACGAAATCCAATGGTGACAACAGGCATCATTGACCGTGACGGTAATTTACAACGTGTCAATATTTTGTACGATGTTCGGGTTGTTGCCGATACCCGGAGCAACACATTAATTGTAACAGCACCGGAAAAAAGTATGTCGTTGATCGAAGCGTTGGTAAAACAACTGGATCAACTTCCGTCGGCGGAATCACAGATTAAAGTTTTTACGTTGGTCAACGGTGATGCTTATACTTTGACAACAATGTTGACGAATCTTTTTGCGTCCTCCACAACCGGCGGCGGCGGTTTCGGCGGCGGCGGAACTCAGACCAATCAACTGGCAACGGTTCGTCCCGGTATTGAAGAAGGAGAAAGCACGTTGGTTTCTGTACGATTTCAAACAGACACGCGAACCAACAGTATTATCGCTTGCGGTACTGCCGGCGATATGGCGGTGGTCGAAGCCTTGCTGTTACGTCTTGATGAAGAGAATATGAATAACCGCAAGGTGATGGTTCTCAAATTGGTCAATATTCCGGTGTCGCAAGTGGCAACGGCGATTCAGGATTATGTAACAAATGAACGGCAAATTGAAATTCAAAACAGCAGTTCGTATTATCCGCAAAGTCCCCGTGAACAATATCTCAAGGAAGTGGTTGTCGTTCCCGAAGCAATTAGTAACACATTAATTGTCAGCACAACACCGCGATATTACGCACAAATTCGTAAAATCGTACATGAACTCGACGAACGCCCGTTCATGGTGGCGATTCAGGTTCTGATTGCCGAAGTTAGTTTGGAGAACAATAAAGAGTTAGGTATCGAACTTGGTTTGCAGGATTCGTTGTTGTTTGATCGAAGCCTGTTAAGCAGTGGCGCACCTTCTCCCGGTTTCCTTTTCAGTAACCCGACATTGGGTTTGCCGCTCGGTAACGTTAATTCAGGAACAGTAGGAACTCAAGGAATTACGAGTCTCGGAGTCAACCGCGCTCGTACAGATGGGATCGGAGGATTTACTTTTTCTGCATCCAGCGAATCGGTAAGCGTTTTGATTCGTGCTTTGGAGCAGCAACGGAAACTTCGTGTGTTGAGCCGTCCGCAAATTACAGCAATGCACAATGTCGAAGCCACTCTTCAAGTCGGTCAAAAAGTTCCGTATATTACCGATGTAAATTCGTCGTACAACACCATGACCAGTTCCACTGATTATCTTGATGTCGGAGTCATTCTTGATGTTACACCTCGTATTACGGCGGACGGCATGATTGTGATGAATATTTATACGGAAAAATCAAAAGTCGGATCGGAAGCCGACGGGATTCCGATTTATTCTTCCGGCACTTCGGTAATTCGGTCACCGAAAGTCGATATTACCAAAGCACAAACAACGGTCAGCGCAATGGATGGTCAAACGATTATTTTTGCCGGACTGATTACAGAAGAAAAAGAAACTCTAACCCGAAGTGTTCCTTATTTGAACAAAATTCCGGTTATCAAACACCTTTTTGAATACAACACGACCACATGCAATCGGAACGAACTCTTAATTGTGATGACACCAACGATTATTCGTAGCGAAATGGATCTTGAAGTTTTACGTCAACAAGAAACGTCCCGGATGCACTGGTGTATTAACGATGTGATTCGAATAACCGGAAACTCGCGGATGCGGCTTCGGTCTGACGAATGGTCGCCGAACGAAGTTCCTTATATTCGTGCCGAACCGGTTCGCCTCGACGAAACGCAACTCCCCTCAGAAGAAAAAGTGAAACAAGTAATGCCGTTCCCGACACTCGCACCGGACAATTCCAATTGATCAGTTGTCAAGCGCCTGTTGCCGATAAAGATTGTTTCTCAATCAACCGTAAACTAATACCATGACAAAAAAATCATTTTCCGTTCCATTTTTTATTTTCTGTTCTTTGATTCTTCTTGTGTTGTTGCACAGTATTGGCTGTAACAGTACCGGAGGACTGACGAAGCCTGATTTTTCGGCACTAAAACCGGCAGGTCCGGCAGCCAAAGCACTTGCCATTTGGGAACCGGCGGTCAAGCACGAAGCCGAAAGTCAACCGAAACGCGGCTTTGGCGGTCGCGTTTATTTTTACGATCAGGAAGCCAGAAAACCGATTAAAGTTAAGGGCAATGTGGTTGTGTACGCTTTTGATGAAGAGAACCGCCGTCACGATGACAATGTACCGACACGAAGTTATTTCTTCGAAGCAAACGATGTCAAGAAACTTTATGCGAAGTCGAAACTCGGACATTCGTACAATTTTTGGATTCCTTGGGATGAGGAGGGACCGGATGGTAAGGCGAAAAAGATTTCACTTATTGTTCGATATGTTCCTGAGGTTGGTTCTTCTGTTGTCAGTTCTCAGGCGGCGGTTTATTTGCCCGGTAAATTTGGTCAAACGGAATTAGTTGCCAAAGCGGAATGGGACAGTGTTACCAAACAAGAAGGCACGATCCAACAGGTTTCCTACCAGAATCGCAATACTCAGAACGGGAACAATGTTTCGAATTTTTTAAATAATATAAATAACACAAATAATACAAATAACGCAAACGATTTAAACGATTCCAAAAACACCAAACCGGAAGAACGGATTGTTGAGTCGAATGACAACCGCCCCACAACAATGAAAACATCAACCATTGATGTAACAAAACATAAAAACAGCAACCCGTAATCATCCAATATTACAGGCAAATGTTAATTTACATG
>JAISQH010000277.1 GCA_031274385.1 Planctomycetaceae bacterium
ATTGAACTCCTACGGAGTTCCGGTAAGTTTGGGATTGGATTTACCCCGTGCTGCGCTCCGCTTGCACGGGGTTATCCAAATGAAACTCCTTCGGAGTTGTTTTTAATTCAATACCAAAATGATTGACCAAAATAATTGACTAAAATAATTTACCAAAACATCAATCATTAAAAACAAAATAGGCAGTTACTATAAAACCCCTTACCGAAATCACGTTTATCTTTCGATTGCGATAAAGCGACTTCCGAAAAATCCTGATTGGAACCGTGATATAAAATCATCCTGATGTAGATTGTAAAGTGTTTCGTTGAACAACATCTTCGGCAAATGTAACAGTTTCATACAAGTCCTGCGTATGAAGCGTTCCATAGTTACGTCGAATGAGCGGCAGAACACCGTGTTTGTCAAACAGTTGCAATACGGCGGCGGCTGGCATCTGGTGCCGCCGGGCGTATTCTTCTACCGCAACCACCACTAACAAATTTTCGTCTCGTTTATCTGTGTTCATTTTAAGTTCCCAATTCTTTCAAATATTTTTTAATCTGTTTTTTTGTTTCTAAAAGTTCGGATTCCAATTCATCAATTTCACGCTGAACGGCGGCAACGTCGATTTCTTCTTCCGGTTCAAACGTATCAACATAACGTGGAATGTTTAAATTATATTCGTTCGATTCGATTTCTTTCCGTGTTGCACGGTACGCATATTTATCGACTGATTTGTATTTGTCAAACGTCTTGAAAATTTTGTCGATGTCTTGTTGCCGCAAATGATTTTGATTCGTACCGCTCTCAAATTCCCGACTGGCATCAATGAAAAGGACATCGGTTTTTTTCCGTCCTTTATCGAAAACCATGATTGCCGCCGGAATTCCTGTACCGTAAAAGAGATTAGCGGGAAGTCCAATGACGGTATCCAGAAGATTTTCTTCAATGAGTGCCTGACGAATTTTCAATTCGCTTCCGCCGCGAAACAGAACACCGTGCGGAACAATCACGCCGACGCGTCCGTAATTCGGTTTAGCAATCTCGATCATGTGCGTAATGAACGCAAAATCACCGCGACTCTTGGGCGGGATTCCGCGATGAAAACGGCGAAACCGGTCGTTGTCGGCATCCTCAGAACCCCATTTATCGAGCGAAAACGGCGGATTGGCAACAACAATATCGAAACGCATTAACTCATCTTTTTCAAGAAGAAGCGGATTAGTAATTGTGTTACACCATTCGATGCGAGCATTGTCGGCATCGTGCAGGAACATATTCATTTTGCAGAGCGACCATGTTGAGCCGTTGGATTCCTGACCGGCAAGCATATAATTTTTTGTACCGATTCTTTGAGCAACACGAATCAACAACGAACCGCTGCCGCAGGCAGGATCGCAAATCGTCTGTCCTTCGGCGGGACGAACCAGTAGGGCAAGGAGTTTCGACACTTCCGGCGGCGTATAAAATTCTCCCGCTTTTTTTCCGGCACCTGCGGCGAATTGTTGAATCAAATATTCATAAGCATCGCCGATCACGTCTTGATTTTCGAGATGTGACGGTTTCAAATCAAGTTTATTGAAATCTTCGAGCAACGACTTGAGACGGCGATTTCGTTCTTTAGTATCGCCGAGAGCCGAAGCACTATTGAAATCAATATTACGAAAAACATGTTCGAGTTTTTCGTGATTGGCGTTTTCAATTGCCTCAAGTGTAATGTTAATAATTTCTCCGACATTCGATCTGTCGCGGCGTTCAAAAAGCGAACGAAAATGAGCGGAAAATGTTTCATTTTCTTTTTTTCCTTTTTGTAATGTAACAGACGGAAGCTGAAACCGTTCCCGTTGCATGGCGCGGTTGAGCCGGGTTTGATCGTTTCCGTACTTTTTTTTGTAGTCGGCAAAACGTTCGTCATGCAAATCGCTCAAATATTTGATGAAGAGCATTGTTAAGATATAATTTTTGTAATCCGATGCCTCCATCACCCCGCGAAACGTATCGCAGGCTCCCCAAATAATGGTGTTAATTTCGTCTTTGGTCATTTTCGTTAATGGTTTAATGATTTATTTTCGCACAATTTTAATACGTTAATTGGTAACTGTCTCTTTTATTTTTTAAGGATTGCGCGCAAAGACGCAAAGAAATTCAAGGTTAGTTTTAACTTATTCTGTTTTTGACGGCGTTCATTATTATTTTACTCAAGGGAGATTTTTATAATTTTATGTTACAAAAAAAATTACAAATCAATTTGTTTCATTTTTCGTGAAATTTCGTGTTTTTCGTGGTAGAATTCTCATTTTTCATTTTTAAAAATACTCTAAAACGAAAAAATCGCCGCAATGAAATTGATAACGGATACGATAAAAATACTCATTTTAATTCTTTGCGTCTTTGCGCGCAAATGAAAATAAACAGTTACGTTCATTGGACCAAAAGAAAAAACTCAACCCGAGAAAATCCCGCAGTGCTTTAGGCATTGTTTTCATCTCCTTTTTGTGCATATTCCCAAATAAGGGGGGAATTACATCTCAAATAATCGAGTAATTCAAAAATCTCCTCTTCGCTGAACCCGGAGAGTTTATTAAAAGTACATTCCGGCAGCATCCCCTCTGCGAAATCGAAACCGTTATTATTCGGTCTTTCAAACCGAACGATAACCCGGCGCGAATAATTTTCATAGAGCATCTCGGAATGGGTCAGGACAGTACCCTTCACTGTTGAATAATAATATTTCATCATTGATTCTCCTGTTTCTTTTTATTTTCAAACCCGGATTTCGCCGGTTAATAGTTTTTGCATCAGCCCTTTTTTCTGTAACTGTAACTTTTCAAGCGATTTTTGTAACGCCGCTATTTGTCCGTCCACCGCCGAAAGCGTTGACGCTATCTTACGCTGTTCGGAAAGAGGGGGAAGATAAAATGAAAACGCTGTTAAATCATCGCGGGTTATTCCATTGATACTTGTTCCTTGGTTACAATTTTTGAAGTAGGAAAAATTCTGACATATCAAATAAAGAAAAAACAAAACATCAACTTTGATTTTATCCAGATATACACCTGTAATATCTTGACTGACGGCTATATTGCACGGAGCAATCGCAATCTTACCAACGCCTGTTCTTGTTACGATTAACAATTCGCCTTTATCAATTACATTGGTTGCACTATTTTGAACCCCCAGTGGTGTGATATAGCGTCTTATGTTGTCAACACGATGGTCAATAATGTCTGCTCCGGTTACCCAAGGAATATCACCGTCCCAGTATTCATCAACGGTTCTCGATGGTGTGCCACCGTTGAGGAACTTTATTGCAACTTCTCCCAATTTTGCGTACAGCCACTCTTCCGGCATATCTCCATTTTTTGCCGGTTTCCCGAATTTTGGGAACCGCCATTTTCCGGTGAGGAGTTTTTGCATGAGACCGGTTTTGAGTTTCCGATTCGCTTCGAGCAGTTTCCGCGTCTGCTCAATCGCCGTGTCCCACGTCGAAAGGATTGACGCTATCTTACGCTGTTCCAGCAAAGGAGGAAGATTAAAAAATGAATTTTGAACGATTTGCCAGTCGGCTCTCGGCATTTTAGTACCGGTGGAAATGTTAACGGTATCAATGAAATCTTTGGTCTGCACTAATTGAAATAAAAAATCGGAACGGCACATGTTTTCATTGGCATAGAATACCCAAATTTCCGACGAACATAGTCCGTCGAAATTTGGAAACAAATATTTTTTCAGATAAGGACGTAATTTTCCAAATAGAACATCATTTTTATAAAATCGTCTTTTAACACTGCGCTGTTTGTTGGAGTTAACTGTTCCCATTAACCGCCCGAATTCGCTTTCGATATGTTCCAATTCAACACAAAGAAACGTTTCTTTATTCGCCTGCGGGTCAAAATGTTCACTTCGCAAAACAGCAAAGTCGGCAAACCGGACGGCTTTCCAGCCATCGGGCAGATTACCGACATTGGTGAGTTTGTAACCGGAACGATTGGCGTTTTTATTTGTCGTCATATTTTCAATACGAACATGTAAAAGAACGAAAGGTACAAAATAATTCCTATAACATTTATTATTTTAATAACAGTAACCGTTTAACTGATATAGGAATAATTTTTTTTGTATCTGCGCTAAAATCAGTCTGAATATCATCTTTCGTAATCAATAAACCAAACGGAGCATTATACGCCGCTTTATTTAAAAACTCTTTTAGACCGGGTCCAAAATTCGGATTGTTACTATATTTGACTTCCACCGGAATATGGTGATCGCCGATTTCCAAAATAAAATCAACTTCATTTGACTTGTTTTTATCGGCAGGAAAATAACTAACACCTAAGTTTTTGACCGATGAAAAAAATGTACCGACAATCCCTTCAATAATATATCCTGCCATATCGGCATTGGCGGTCGCTCCGTAAAGCGGAATATTTTCTTTCATCCGCGCTTTACGAATGGCATGGTCGCACAAGCATATTTTGACACATTCCCTGGCGTTTCTAATTCGATGTTCAAAAGGTTTGACAACCTTGATAAGCATTGATTGTTCAAAAAAATCCAAGAGAATACGTACTTTTTCTGCTGTCAATGTTACAGATGACACGGAATGTAATTCACGTTGCAG
>JAISQH010000342.1 GCA_031274385.1 Planctomycetaceae bacterium
GGGGCTATCTATAGCGGAGAGGTAAAAGCGAAAAGTGAAGAGTTTTTGTTCTTTAAACCATGTTCTGTCCGTTCCTCACCTCCTGCTCGTAACATTCTGTTCGGCTTTACGCTTGTCGAACTTCTTGTGGTGATTGCGATTATCGGCGTTTTAATCGCTCTTCTGTTACCAGCTGTCCAAGCCGCGCGTGAAGCGGCGCGGCGGATGCAATGTACCAATAAACTAAAACAGATAGCAATTGCCTGTCACAATCACCATGACACTCGTAATCTTTGGCCTTCAGCCCAAATGATTCCAGAGGCGATTTCCGGTGCGAAAAAAACCGGTTCGGTTGGTACTGATGGTGTTCCTGTTCAACAATTGCGTCGCTGGGGATATGTTCCACAACTTCTTCCATTCATGGAACAACAAAGTGTTTATGATGGCGTGATTCAACGTTTAGATACTGCTGTTAACACATCTCCTTGGGATGGTATCGCAGTGTTACGAGTTAAAATATCAACATTGATTTGTCCTTCCGATTCGGTTGGTCAGGCGACAGATGCCAATGCTCACAGTCGTTTAAGTTATCATGCGTCGAATGGTGATTCCGTGATGAATGACGGAGAAACCGATATGCGGAAATATCGTGGTCCGTTCCGCGATGGTCTTCGGGCTCCAACCGATATGAGCGTTTTTGCGGACGGAACATCAAATACGGTTATTCTTTCCGAACTCTGTTTGTCTCCTGCAGGAGGAACAAATTCGATCTTCGGTGGTGTCGGATTTCCAACGGCAAACACACCCAATGCTTGTTTAGCAACGATGTCACAAAAAGAATATCTTGGTTCTGGTATCACAACCGGCACAACAGCACCCGAATGGTTTGCAGCTGAAGGAACCGGTCGATATTGGGCTGAAGCCCTAGCGATATACAGTATTTTTCAAACAATTCTTCCTCCTAACAGCCCTTCCTGCGCCAAAGGCAGTACGAGTTATCCGTATTCGAGTAATACTGTGATGACCCCCAACAGTAAACATCCGGGCGGAGTCAATGCGGCAATGGGTGATGGTGCGGTGCGTTTTATTTCCCAAACGATTGATTGCGGTAACGATTTTACGCAAACTTATACCAATGTCCAAACCGGTTCGTCAATCTATGGTGTTTGGGGAGCATTGGGAACCGTTGACGGTGGAGAAAGTAAGTCATTTTAATTTCTGAACAATTATTTTTATTTTCAAATAATGATGTACAACAAAAAACATCGGCGAGTACTGGAATTTTTCGGTTGGCTTGTTTTAATTTTCCTTTCCGGCTGCGGTGAAAAAAACAAGACGTATTATGTCGAGGGAACCGTTCTCTTCGAAGGAGTTCCACTCAGTAAGGCACTTGTTTCATTTATCCCGGTTGAAATATCGCCGGAAACTGTTTTTGCTTCGGGAATGACAAATGAAAACGGTGTTTTTACGTTAACCGTTCGTCCCGCCGGAAAAGAAGGCGGAGGAACCAATCCCGGTAATTATATTGTTACGATAGAACGTTATAAAGACGAACCATCAAGAACAGAAAAGTTACCTTCCGGTGAAGCCGTTCCGGTTTTCGATCTGATGATTCCATCACGTTATACATCAAAAGATCAATCCGATTTACAAGCCAAAGTTGAGAAAAAAGATAAAAATGTGTTCGAATTTCATTTGACAAAATAAGAGAGTAACTATGCTCTAAATTTTTTGGAACAAGAACATCGGCGTACTTACCAATAAGTATAACATAACGCCGTGTTTTACAAAGGTTGTGTCGGCGATCACCGGCACAACCTTCGTAACGTTATTAACGTGCATGTTTCGTTCTGATTAAATTAAATTACCCTGTTTTACCGAGTGCTTGCATAACGCGGTCGGTAATTGTTTTGATAATTAATTCCTGATCGATTTCATTGTCTTTTGATGAGCAATGACAGGTTGAATCGGAGTCGTCGCCGCGTCGGAATGTCGGCGGTTGGAACGCACGATGACCAACACCCGTCTCCTTCCAACTGTCACGGAAAATGTCATTGGCACAAAGTTCACAGTTTGCCAGTTCAGTACGCGGGTCTTTGAATCCCCATTTTTGTTTCAGTGCCAATAAGTCTTCGGCTTCGTTTTTGGTAAAATATTCTACCTTGCCAAGACTTCGGGCAATAAGCAAAATGCGACAATAAGCATCCAGCATTTCTGTTAGAAAATACGCACGCTCGATAGTGGGACCCATACTTACGGTTCCGTGATTTGCCTGAACAATAATATCGCTCTTGTCAACAAAGGGCAAAATCGCATCGGCAAATGCCTGACCGCCGGGAATCATGTACTTGGCAATCGGCACATCGCCCATGTTGATATCGACTTCCGGCAGAATACACTGCGGAATCGCTTCACGGGCAATACCAAACGCGGTAGCGTGCGGCGGATGACAATGCACAACCGATTTCACATCACTCCGATGTTTCATAATTGTGATATGTTGCCGGATTTCGCTGGTCATTTTACGGTGACCGGAAATCTGGTTGGCGTTCATATCGGCAACACAAAGATCGTCCGGTTTCATAAAACCTTTGCTAATTCCCGTTGGTGTACAGACAATACGGTTCTCGTCGATTCGGAACGAAATATTGCCATCGTTTGCCGCTGCAAATCCGCGATTGTAAATGCGGCGACCAATATCACAAATCTCCTCCTTGATTTGGTGCAAATTTGTCATTTTTCTGCTGTAACTCCTTTTTGAAACACAACCGGCGTCCGCAATACCAATATCGGCGGCGTTCGGTTAAACGGGTAATTCAATCTGATCCAAAATTGCGGCATTATAAGCATCAATCGGTTTCGGATTGGAGAACGGCTTTGACGCTTCGGCGCCTTCGCTAAACGCAATCCGTTGCCCCTCG
>JAISQH010000392.1 GCA_031274385.1 Planctomycetaceae bacterium
CTTCACCTTCCAGATATTTTTCCTCAAAAATTGTTGTAATCATGTTTTTTGTCCTTTCCTTAAAAATGGGTTGTAACGATTTCTCGATATCTTCGTCTCTCAACCGCTTATTACGGGCGGCGAAAACTTTGGAAGCGAAATCAAGAATTTCTTTTGTTATTGTGGTTTGTTGTTTTTCATCTGCAATTTCGAGCAACGGCAAGAGGGCTTGGGCAAATTCATCCTCCAGACCCTCCGTCATTTTTTTGAGGACTCCCATACCAATCCGTAACACCGGACTACCGCGCAACTGATCAAGATCAATTTCCGGCAAATCAACCACATCGTATTTGATTTCCGGGACAATACCAATCGGTTGACCATTCTTGTCTTTGGGCAACAAATCGGCAAGAGTTGCGTAATGTCCGCAAAGGGACTTTTCTCCGGCTCGCAATACGATAAAGTAAAGTGCCGAAAGTTCTTTACCTTCTTTGTGTTCCGTTTTCCAGATCGCACTGGCGTAACTATGTAACTTAATCGGCAACTCACTCAGTGAATCACCAATATGTTCAAAAACAATAATGGCTCTGGTTTGGGCAGTACCGTTTTTTAGCGGACAGGAAAAAACTAAATCCGTAATCCGCTCATCACCGGTTAGTCCAATATAATGAGTTGGAGCAGGGTCAATCTTGCTGATTTCAATATTACTTACAAATTGCGGATCGGCGTAGTAAAGCAAAAAATCAATGAAAACCAAAATACGTCCGAAAATATTCTTGACAAAAGCGTCGTAAATATTGCCCGGTCGCGTTTTTTGTTGTTCTTCTGATTGGTCGATGATTAGCGAATCCATTTTTGTATTTTACTCCGCCTATCGGCATTTTCAAGAGGTCTCAATTGTTTCCAGCCGTTCCGTTTATAGAATTGAAACCCAATAAGGTGCGACCACGACGGAAAGAGGTTGCCTACCTTATCTCATTGAAACTCCATAAACGGAACGCCGGGAATTTTGTGTTCTTCGTACCTTTGTACGCAATTTATCTTGAACTTGGCAGATTGACTGTTTCGGTATAAAACAGGATTGACTCAAAAAGCGTGAATGGTTAAAATGGTCTGCTAATTCGGTAACTCTGTTATTTGTCGTCTCATTTCATTGAAAAAAGACAGAGCGTTCATTGATTTATTGTGAGCGGACACTTTTACTTCATTTATTTCATTTACTTCATTTACTTCATTACAAAATAAGGAAACCTTCCCATGTTAGAATTTTTTTCTTCAAGCGTTCGGATTGTCAACTCGGAACGGGCTGCTCAGGAATGTATTGATGTTGCCTTTCCAGACGGGATTCCAAAGAATTGCCGTGCCGTTCTTTTCAACGCAACTCTCGGTCATAAATTGGACAAAGTTGCGGCAACAATTCAAAAAATCGTGCCGTCTGTTCCGGTATTTGGAGCGTCAGGTTGCGGCGTGACGGGTCGCGAAGGAGTCGGAGAGTCCATGAACGAACTGGCAATAATGGCAATTACCGGTTCAGAAAACGAACTCGCTACAGCCGCAGTGACGGAAATTTACGGGCAAAATTCCTACGAAAAAGGGTTGGAACTCGCCAAATCTCTTAAAAATCAAAATCCGGCAATTAATGCGGTCTATTTACTTTGTCCGGGCATCGATATTAACAACGCCTTAGTCCTCAATGCGTTCCGTGACATTTTGGGCGAGGAAGTGACTATCTTTGGCGGAACTTCTTCCGACAATATGCGCGGCGTCCGAAGTTATCAGTCTCACGACGGAATCATGAGCGAACATGATGCTTGGGCAATCGGTTTTGCCGAACCGGCATTGCAGAGCATTACCCGCGCCACGCATGGTTTTACGGCTTACGGCTCACCGTTGGTGATTACCAAAGCCGAAGGAAACCGTATTATTGAGTTAAACGGACGCGGTGCCTGGTCGGAATACACCGAACGTTTGTCCAAACCGCCCGAATCAACTTGCGGCGATACCATTCCAATCGGGGCATTGGCGGAAGAGTTGTCGCCGGAACTGGCGAAAGAGTACGGTAATTCGCATATTTTGCGCGTGATTACAAAACATGACGGCGAGGTAATGCACTATCCTGTTACATGTCAGGAAGGACTGAAACTCTGGCTCACCACACGCGACGAGGACCTGATCTTTTCAGAACAACAACGCTCGTTGGAATATCTGAAAACCCATCTCGGTAACAGTAAACCTGTTGCCGTTTTCCAAACAGACTGTCTTGCACGGGGACGGTTTCTGTTTAACCGGGTTGTCAAGGACGAAATTATTGCGATGATGCACAACGCATTGTCAAATGACGGAGCCGTTCCGCCCTGGCTCGGCAACTACGGATTCGGAGAATATGCCCGTTTAGGCGGGAAAAACGCTTATCATAATTACTCCACAGCACTTTTTGTGCTTTATCGTTAATCTCCGGTTCAATCCCGCACAAGCCGTGTTAGCGACGGGGGCTTGCCCCCGACGAGATGACGCCCGTTTGCGTGCGAAAATAACTGTTCACTTCGGGGGCAAGCCCCCGTCGCTAACGTTTGTTTTTCGCCGAAACCTTTTTACGTTTCGGTTTTATTGACAGTCTTTACATCCTCAACCCTACGAGGTTTCCATGAAAGTTTTAGCAATTAACGGCAGTCCGAAGCCAAACGGTAACACCGCATTGGCGTTACAAACACTGCTTCGCGAAGTTCAAAATGAAGGAATCGAAACAGAATTGATTACCATTGGTAATCAAATCATTCACGGTTGTATCGGCTGCGGTCGATGCGCCGAACAAAAAAACGGACAATGTATCTCGTTCGACGATGCAGTCAACGAAATCTTGCCGAAAATGATTGAGGCAGATGGTTTGGTTCTTGGTTCTCCGGTGTATTTTTCCGGGATTAACGGTACAATTAAATCGTTTTTGGATCGGGCTTTTTTCGTTTCGTGGGTCAACGGCGGTTTATTGCGGCTCAAGATCGGAGCGTCAGTGGTCGCGGTACGGCGTTCGGGCGGAACGGCGGCGTTTGACCAACTGAATAAATATTTTCAAATCTCCGAACTCATGACCGTTGGTTCATGTTACTGGAATGTGATTCACGGGTTTAGCCCCGGCGAAATCAATCAGGATTTGGAAGGACTGCACATTGTCCGAACATTAGGGCGAAATCTCGCATGGCTCCTCAAAATTGTCGAATACGGTAAAGGACACGTCACGTTGCCGGTTCAGGAAGAACCGGTCATGACTAATTTCGTCCGGTAATTAAAATGGAACATTTACCGTAGGGGCGACCCTTGCGGTCGCCCTGAATTTACGGTCGCCTGAATTTACGGTCGCCCTGAATTGGTGTTCGTTCGGGGCAACCGCAAGGGATTGCCCCTACAATATAAAATGAAACGAATAGAATATGGTTTGTCCAAACGGCGGCAATTGGTAGGCTATAAAAAGCATAAAAAAGTATAGGGGGCAGAGTCTCAAAGTTAAATGTTATGACTGAAAAAATTGTACAACTAAAACAGCTCACCGATCTTTTTGCGTCGAATCTTGCGCAATATAAAAGCGATTCCTACGATGAGTCCAATACTCGCACCGATTTTATTGATAAGTTTTTTGAGTTACTTGATTGGGATGT
>JAISQH010000451.1 GCA_031274385.1 Planctomycetaceae bacterium
CACCGATGCCCAGCGGAACGCCTAAACGACAAACGTTACGCCGATGATTGGCTCCAAAACCTCATCGTCGCCACCTCAAACCGGAAAAAAAAACGCCCCCCAAATCTGGAATAATCAGAGAAATTCCCCAATGGTTTTTTTCAATTTTGCAACGCCGGAAAAGAAATTCGTTCGTTAGCAAGTGTTCCGGCGGAGTCTGTATTGAAACGGGAACGATCAGGTAGTACAATAGGAAATCATTTCTGTTTTCGAGTTCCCCTTTTTTCAACATTTTTCCATTATGAACCTTCAAGCCAAAGATTTTTTGAAAAATATCCTGACAACACCCAGTACAACCGGTTTTGAAGAACCGGTTCAACAACTTGTTCGGGATTACGCTCAACCGTTTGCTGATTCGATTCGCACGGATATTCACGGCAACGTTTTTGCCGTCCGCAACCCGGAGGCTCCGCTTCGGGTCATGTTGGCGGGACACTGTGACCAAATCGGTTTGATTGTCAACTATGTGGACGAACAGGGTTATCTGTATGTTTTAACGGTTGGCGGTTGGGATATACAAAATTTGGTTGGGGTTCGGGTCAAGATTTGGACGGCTCAAGGTGCTGTTGACGGGGTGATCGGAAAAAAGCCGATCCACCTGATGGATGAGGAGGATCGAAAAAAAGTGCCGAAAATCAAAGACCTCTGGATCGATATCGGAGCCAAAGATAAAGCGGAAGCCGAACAATATGTTCGGGTTGGCGATCCGGTTACGGTTGAGTTGGAATATCGTGAAATGCTCAATCATCTCATCGCGGCTCCGGCAACCGATGACAAAGCAGGCGTTTGGGTTGTGATGGAAGCCCTTCGGCGAATTGATCCGGCAAAATTAAAAGTAGCAGTTTTCGCTGTTTCAACAGTTCAAGAGGAAGTGGGTTTGCGTGGTTCGAGAACAAGTTCGTTCAGTGTTGACCCGCACATTGGTATTGCCACCGATGTTACTTTTGCAACAGATTGCCCGACTGTCGAGAAAAAACAGAACGGCGATGTGAAACTGGGCGGCGGACCTGTTCTGACACGAGGTCCCAATATGACAACAAAACTCATCAACGCATTAGTTGATATTGCGAAAAAGAATGAGATTCCGGTACAGATGGTTGCGGAGGGGAAAATCACCGGAACGGATGCCGGTTCGATTCAGGTCAATCGAAACGGTGTGGCGACTGCATTGATGAGTATTCCGAACCGGTATATGCACACTCCGGTTGAAGTCATTTCATTGCACGATATTGATTATGCCGCCGATCTGATGGCACGGTATTGCGAGTCCATTGACCCCAATGTTTCGTATATTCCCTAAATGGTTAAAAGGAATTTCGGTCAAGGAAAAGACTGATGATTTCGGATTTTTGGGGAGGTTACATTTGAAAGGAAAGTTTACCCTTTCAGGGTATTGATACAGTGTATTGATAAAAACCACAATGGGAGACTTCACAAAATCCGAAACAATCAGAAAAAAAATTCGTTGTGGATGATAGACACATTGGTTCAAGTCTGGTACACTGTCTGTCTCATTTGAAATGATCGACAATTGAATTGGTTTTGTCTTGCTGTGTTTTGAATGGAACCAAAAACAATCGCCCCTATCGGCAACAGTTGATCTATAAAGTCAGGCAAAAGACGTGTGTCTATTGATAACGGCTCCAAAATAAAAATCATTAAAATTTCTATCTATTTGATTCTGTCATTCGATGATTTCAGCCAAAGTACATTCCAAAATCAGCAAGATACAAGATTTACGGCGTCGCGGCGATTGGAAAAAGGCTTACAAAGAAGCCCTGTTTTTGAGCCGAAATCATAACGAACCGGAATTGCGGCAATTGCTTGTTTCTTCGCTCTGGGGATGGATCAAAGAACAATTCCACCGTAACCAAATTGACGAGGCAAAAGCCAATATTAAAGAATTACTTCGGTTTCTCAAAATGCCGAACACCGATGTTGCGGAAATACAACACGAATTTCCGTCAATCTTTCGCAGTCTTGGTTTGAATGCGCTTTTGCCGGAACATCTGCGTCAGGACATGAGTTCTCCTGAAGTTCAAACGGAATTGGTGGATCGTTTTTTTGTTCGCGGCGGCAGTTCCGACGATTTGTTGCCCGAAATTCGCAGTCAAGCCTTTCTGGTTCGGGAGGCACTCGAAAAAGTGGAAGCAAAACACGATAACGAAGCTCTCGAATTACTTCGTTCTATTCCGTTTCATTCCCCGTTGTCAGAATGGCGGCTTTTTGTTCGGGGGCTGATTTCCTATTATCAGAAAAACGATGAAAAAGCCGAAGAAAGTTGGAAACGGCTTTCGGAATCGCGTCCGCCTCATCGAATTGTTGCCCGTTTGAAAAAATTTCTCACCGACAATCGCGAGACTTCCACGCAGAATTTTGTCTTGCGGCTTTTTGATTTGTTCCATGCCAAAACCGATTCGCCTCAAGCCCGGAAAGCGGAATTTCTCAGTCATCTTCGTCAGTTGGACAATTACATTCGGCAAAAAAAATTCAAGGAACTTGTCGGACATTTTCAATCGTCCCGCTCTTTTCTCCAACAGACAGAGCCGCAATTATATGACCGTATTTTTCGTTTGGTTTATTCTTCTCTTGTTGACGATGCAATGCCGGATGTTGTCAGGCAATTTATCGAACGGAATCTTCCGCTTCCTCTTGATCCGAGCGGCAATCGGACTTTGGGACTGCTTGCTGCCGGCAAGGGCAATACGGAGTGTATGCGTCCCCGATGGCTCAAAAAAACGCAACATTATTTTGAACTCTTTGCGGAGCAGGATATTGACCGGATCGAATCTTTTACACCGAAAATGAAAGCCCGTGCCAAAGCGGTTGTCTATGATTGGCTTGGCAATTTGTTGTTACAGCCGTTGTCCCGTTTTGACATGTATCCTGATTCCGACTTTCCGATTCAAGAAAAGATTCTCGATTATTTCAATAAAGCCATTGAAAATGATCCGACCTACACCAATTCGTATCATCATCTCCAGGCATTTTATTCTTCCAACGTTAACGTACAGGAACGAAACGAGATTAATTCCAAGATTGCCGAGATCAACCGCAAACTCCTTGAGCATGTTCCAGAGGATAAGGATGCGTTAAAATATCTGTTCAGTTACTATCTTATCGAAAAGAAACCGTCCGCTGCCGCTCCTTATTTTGAAAGGTTACGGAATCTTGACCCTCTTTCCCGTGAAACGGCGTTTTTGACTCGGCAATTTCAGTTCGCCCGGTTGCGTGAACTGTTGCAGCTTAATTTATTACAAAAAGAAACAAAAGAACTGTTCGAAGAAATCGAAAACTCTAATTTTGAAACGATTTTATATCGTCTTGATGCTCTTCCGTTTGCATTGAGATATGTTTTTGAAATCATTTCGTTCCGTCCGTCCGAAGCGGAAAACGTTTTTGCTTTGGCGGAGAAAAAGGACATAAAACGGCTTCCGTTGATATTGGCTATTTTTGCGGAAGCCGAAACGTTTCCTCTTCCCAAACCAGTGATCGAATCGCTCAGGAATGAATGGAAAACAACAATTATCGGACGTTGCAACGGTAATATTGCCGGTGCATTGGGCGACATTGTCTACGGTTTCCTGAAGGGTGAAAAAGAATTTTTCGATTCGGAAAAGATTCTCGATCAGGCACTCGCTTTTGTCAATCGTTCCGGGCAGGTGAAATGGAAATGCGAAAAGGATTTGTTCGGAGCCTGTAATGTTCTTTGGCACGTTACTGTCAATCTTAAAAAACAAAAATATGAGGCAACGTACAGAAAACTGGTTCAAAAGGCTCTTTCACAGTTTCCGAAATCGCCGTATTTTGCTTTTTTTGATGCGGAAACATTTTTTTTGGAAGAAAAATATTTTCAGAAATTTCGCCAAAAGTCTGCCATTGACAAATATCAGAAATTTCTGGAACGCTGTAACGGTTTTCGGAATGATCCTCAGTTGGAGCCTTATCTTACTATTGCGAAACGCCGGTTTCAAGAGATTGATTCTGTTTCTGAAGGATTTCCGCCTTATTACAATGACGATGATGACGGCTCGTTGGACGATGACATTCCATTTTTGTCGCCGGAAGTCCGAAAACTGATTGCAGAAAACGGCTTGACACCGGAAGTGAAACAACAATTATTTGATTGCCTGCCAAAGGAAATGGGCGCACTTCGTCCCTTCCTTTTTGAAGTCTTTATGGAATGTCTGGCTCGGGGAGCCTTGAATAGTGAGCAATTCTCGCGAGTCTTACAAGAAAAAATAGAAAATATGTCCTTTTTTGAGCAGATGAAATTCATGTCTTCATTACCATCACTGTCCGGTATCAATCCTGACGAAGACGAAGAGGATGAGGAAGAAGACGAAGAGGATGATATTTTTTTCCCGTTTTTTCTCAAACGAAAGAAAAAGAAGAAAAAGAAAAAGAAAAAATAACACTCAAACAATGTAACACGAAACGTATTAAGTTTAACAATTTTTGGCATTTCCTTTCCGTTCCCTTTATTTATGTACGAAGCTCATTATCACACGTTGGGACTGACTCCGGGTTGCTCTGAAGAGATATTGCGAAAACGATATCTTGAATTGGTTCAACAGTTTCCGCCGGAATTGCATCCGGAGTCCTTTTCGAAAATCCATGAAGCCTATGAAAAACTTCGTGATCCGCTTGGGGCGATTCCTGAATTGCTCTTCTCGACTCGTCTTGACGATTCGATGGAGCAAATTATCGAAATCTTCCTCACCGCCATTCGAAACGAACGTCTGCCGACCACGACCCTTCTTAACATGGGAGAATAACTTTCGCTGTTACACAAATTTTTAGTCACAATTTTTTGTTTCATGTTTTTGTTTCAATGGTTTGTTTGAAATTGAATCGGAAACAAAGTATAAATGAATCTAAAACGAACAGAGATTAATAAAAAAATGATCGAACAAGAATTAGCAGAAAAACCGCTCCATTTATTTCAAAACAGTTCCCCATTTGTATCGGAATCTTATGTTTTTACGGAACAAGATACAAATAGTACGGAAAGTGATGTTTTGGTAACACCCAACTTCATTTTGGTTTCGCCCGAATCGGAAAAGGAAAAACGTAACGACATTTCTCAAAACTCTTCGTTTTCCTCTGTTTCGGAATCCGAAGAGTTGACGGAACAAAAAGCAGAACGGACTGAAAACGAAGTTTTTGTAACACCCAATTTCATTTTGGTTCCGACCGAATCGAATGAAACAAATGAATTAAATGAACCAAAAGAACCGGACAAGGAAAGACCAAACGATTCATTTCAAAGCGATTCGCTTTCTGCCGTTTCGGAATCCGAAGAGTTTGCGGAACAAAAAGAAGAACAGACAGAAAATGATCTTTCGGTAACACCGAACATCTTTTCCGTTTCGGCTGAACCGACAGAAGAACCGGAAGAAGAAAGACCAAACGATTCATTTCAAAGCGATTCGTTCTCTGCCGTTTCGGAATCCGAAAAGTTTTCGGAACAAAATACGGAACGAACAGAACATGATCTTTCGGTAACACCGGACATCTTTTCTGTTTCGACTGAACCAACGGAAGAACCGGAAGAAGAAGAGGATCAATCGGTTGAGCCGGAAGATTTTCAGGATTCTGAACCGATTCTTTCCGAACGGCGGGAAGAAATTTTGAATCAATTTTTTAATTGGTTTGCAACGAGCGATGAAATTGAGGACGAATATGATGAGGCTGACGCGCCGCCGCAAATCGGACTTTATCAGGTTTTTGAAACGCTTACTGCTCAGCGGCATGAATTAAAACTGTTCACAAAATCCAGTCGGCAAACTCAGGAACTTATTGAAAAGAATCAGGAACTTATTGAAAAGAATATCGAAGAAACATCGCAAACGCTTGAACAACTTCGTCGTTTTCGTAAAGAGCGTCCTGAAATCGAACGTAAAGCCGTTCAACCGTACCTGACAAGTTTGATCGAAATTGATGAATCGCTTCAACGAGCCGGTGCGGCATTGAATGTTTTGCAGGATCGTTTGACCGGTCTTGTTTATGAACGGATTTCAACTTTGGCGAAGGCATATTGTGACGAATTAACAATATGGCAGCGTTTTTGGCGTCGAAGAAGCATTCAACATTTTGCCAAGCATCTTGCTAAGCAGCATGTTGTCGAAATTGAACGAATACTTGAGCCGTTTCGGCTTGGTTATGAAATGACTCTTAACCGCATGAATGATGTGTTGAAAAAGCACTCCATTTGTCGGCTCCTTCCGATTGGTGAACCGGTTGACCCGGAAACGATGCGTGTTGTTGCCACCGTCGAGAGCGAAACGGTGGAACCGGGCTGCGTTGTTGAGGTGGTTCGGGCGGGCTATCTTTGGCGCGGTAAACCGTTTCGTTTTGCCGATGTCCGTGCCGCAGTTCGACCTCAAGTGAAACATTAAAATCCCCGTAACTTTTATCCTTTTACACTTTACATTAAATTTATGGAAACGATTCTTGGAATTGATCTTGGTACAACAAACAGCGAAGTCTCTATTATTCGGGATCACGACATTGTTGTTCTTGAAAAAGAAGGGCTTCGCCTTCTTCCGTCTGTTGTTGGTATTGATCCGTCGGGTAATCTTTTAGTGGGTCATCCGGCGAAAAATCAGGCGGTTCTCTATCCTGAGCGAACGGTTAAGTCTATCAAACGTAAGATGGGCGAAGATGTTCGTATTCAACTTGGTGACCGGGAATACTCGCCGCCGGAGATTTCCGCTATGATTCTTAGGACGCTTCGGTCTTATGCGGAAGAATCGCTTGGTCAAAAAATTTCCAAAGCGGTGATTACGGTTCCGGCGTTTTTCAATGATG
>JAISQH010000462.1 GCA_031274385.1 Planctomycetaceae bacterium
TAATCACAGGAAAAAGATTGGGAATCATGGCACAGAAACCGGCAATCGGACTGCGAAGAATAAATGACATCGTAATAGCAATCATAACAAACGAAGTAATAAAACTGTCACGAAGACCGGAAAGCAGTTCGTGTTGCGTTTTATAAACAACCGGCACCATCCCCGTATAAACCGCCTCAATCGGTGCCTCACTAAAACCAAGATTGGCATGTTCCGACCGAATCGGAACAACTCCGGTATTGTCGGCGTCGGCATTGGCGTCGGCGGGAAAATGTTGTGCAACCATCTTGGCAATAATCGGATCAACCACGTTTTTGACATCTTGAATAAACATGGCGTAGTCAATGTCTTTTTTAAGTGACCAAACCCGAATACTGATTCGCCAAAGATCATAGCCATGATCCTTTTCCCACAAAGCCGCTTTTTCGCAAAACGTTTTCATTTCTTCCTGAGAAATGCCGACCACTTCCTCTTCGACCGGATGTTGGATCAGTTTTTTGAGGTTGTCAATTCCGGCACGGACAAGACGACCGGCTTCGGCGGAGGTGATTTTAAGTTCTGAAAGAGTTTGCTGAAATCGGGGATCGTCCGAACGCAAAGAACGGTTACATTCGACGGTGACATAATCTTTCATCTCGCCGCGTCCTTTGTCAAGCATGGCATTGGCGGCTCGTTCTATTGCGATTTGTCTGGCACTTTTCCGGGTTCCTTCAAAACGGGGAATCATCGGCATCATTGTTTCGGCAGAGAGAACGCCGCCGATGTCTTCCGCCAGTTTCTCCCGTAATTCGTCGTCAATGTCTTCAATCAAACGAAGCCGATCCAATGTGTTGAACCGGCATTTTTCGTTATCGAATTTGATCACAATTTCCATCGGAACCAACGGTCCCAGTTGTTCTTCAAGCCAGGTGTAATGATGAATGATTTCGGAGTCAGCCGAAAAAAACCGCATCATTTTAACCGACGTTTTGATCTGGTACATGCCGTAACCGAAAAAAATCATCAACATAATACAAATTACGGAAACGGTAAGATGATTCCGTATGATGAATCCGCCCCAGACCCGCCAGATTTTTTGCATGGTCGAATTGTGCTTCACGTGCAGCGTTCGTTCCGAAGCGATTTTGTGTGACGGATAAAAATGGAGCAAGGTCGGCAGATAATAGAACAAAAGAACAAGTTGCAAAAGAACGCCCAACGCCGAATAGATTCCGAATTTTGTAATCGGAACCAGATGACTTGTATAAAGTGAAAGGAGACCGAGTGCGGTGGTGAAGTTGGCAAAGAAACAAGGCGACCAGGCGTGTCCGACGGCGCGTTCGGGAGCCATATCGAGACCATGTTCCCGAATGGCGTCGTGATAATAGTTGACGAGGTGAATTGCGCCTGACATTGCCAAGACATAGACAAGTGCTGGCATACTGAGCAAAATGGCATCGCAAGTTCCGCCGGTCAAGGAAACGCTGGCGAGTGCCACTCCGGCGCTGATAATCGCGATCCAAAAAACGAAAAACGTCAACCGGAAATCACGAAAACAAAGCCATGCGAGAAAAAGTCCGACCATTCCGCAAATTCCGGCAAGTCGGCGAAGTGTATGTTCCCCTTCGTGGGTAATCGCAACGTTATCGACAGGCGGACCGCCGATAATGACTCCGCTCATATCAGGATGACGCCCGTAAATGATTTCCTTAACCGTCGTAACAATTCCACCAACAATTCTCAGATAAATAGGGCGTTGATCGATTTCTTTCGGAGCCTGAACCCCACATTCTCTGCCGACTTCGCGGATGGATTCAAGAACTTTGGCAAGGTCTTTACCTTGCGGTGCTTCTTTTGTCAGCGTAACAATTAACGCCGAATTCTGACCATCCGGTCCGATCAATGTTCCTCTGAGTTTTTCGCGGATTTGTTCATCATTCAAACGGATTCCGCCAATACCGGAACCGGAATAACGATCTTTGAGCATTCGAAACAATCGCGGTCCGGTAATCACCGATTTGAAATAACTCAGATATTCCGGTTGATTTCCCGATTCTGCTGTTGGCGTGGTTGTTGTCGGGGTTGTTGTTTCCGGTGGCGCAACTGTTGTTGGCGATTCGGTTTTGGATTCGTGGGGCGTTGCCTTTTCGGATTCAAGGGCTAACTCCGCCTTGAGATGCTCGTCAGCCCACTGACCAACATTGTCGATGGTCTGACCGGGAACGAGTTTTTGCGCAAACATTTCGAGCCGGGAATCGTCCATCGTACAGCCTTGCCAACTGACAACAACAAAGCGTTCAAATGGAAAATTTTTGAGAAACCATTGATATTGCTGTGTTTCAACAAAATAATCCGGTAGCCAGTCAGCAACATTGTTTGAGTTGCTCATTAATGTCCGCTTCGTTCCCATCCAGACAAATGGCAAGAGAAAGAAGATAACAACCAAGATGCGGAATCCGTACCGCTTAAAAAATTCGTTGCGCATTCTTTTCGATTTCAACGGAGAATGGAAAATAACTGTTTTTTGAACCGATTTTTCATTATACCTGATTTTGAAAAAAAGAATACCCCGAAATTGCCGCAAGATGCTTTGAAATAGGATTTTATCACGTTGTGTTGCCTGCAATGTTGCCGTTATTTACCTATTTTGACGCAACAACAAATTCGCAATAAATGAAAGGGCATCTCAAATGCGAACTTCTTCACTTACCTTTCTGTGAAAAATTCACCTAGACAATAATTAGACAATAACAGGGTCTGAAGTAATTGTCTATTTTGTTTTTCATGTTTGCGCGCAAAGACGCAAAGAATCAAACGAGCATCTTTATCATATTCGGTTATCAATTTCATTGTGGCGTTTTTTCATTTTAGAGGATTTTT
>JAISQH010000498.1 GCA_031274385.1 Planctomycetaceae bacterium
AAACAATTAATTCCGTTTCAAAATTGTCGCGTTGGAGTTTAACAAAGCCGGAATTGCCGCCTTCCTGACCATCCTGCGTTTCCGTTATCCAAACCGTTGTCGGGATCGTCGTATCAAAAATGGTCAAGGAAGCCGCCAGAGAAGATGCATCAATGGTATAGGACGTATTAGGTGAAATTCCGGTGCGGTCACACCAATAGGAATTTTCCATAATGAGAGTAAGTTCGAGACGTTCATCGCCTTCAATAGAAGCATCCGCCAAGGCGTTAATAACAAGGTCTGTATAATATTCGCCATCATTAAATATAACAAAGCCTTGATAATATCCAGAGGAGCTGCCGGGCAAGTAAGAAAAATCTTTACCATTGGCTGCCCAACCGGAATAAGTATCGTAATAACATCCGCTATTACGATAATCAAGTTGGTAAAATGCCGTTAAATCACCTTGATTATCGTCACGTACAAACCGGACATAACCTGCCTGATCGCTTTCGATGGCATCTTGACTCGAATGAACGCCAACCACGGAAAGCATCTCACGAACTTCCAATGCTTCTATATGAAGTGAGCGACGACGGAAATGAAACGGTTTCATTTTCGCCAATCCGAAAAATTTTGTTATCAGCCAATTCAAAAAAGTTTTTTTTCCGGACATAGCATTGCTCATTAAAATATAGTTAATAAACAAATATTTGTACTAAACATACTATCAACATAATTCGCTGCAAACGGATTCAAAAAAACGTTCATGTTCCCGAATCACTTCAGGTGTTCCGAAAATTTTGCCACATTGGGTTTCAATTTCAAGGCTTACGGAACGTCGGTATTCCGGTTCCGTACCAAGCCGAACAGCAAAATCAAGGTATTCATTTATCGTTGCGCATGGAAAATGTCCCAGACTCATTCGACGGTATATTCCCGTTGTGAAATTTTGTACATGTAAGGAACCGGAAAGGGTTACTTCAGGAATACCATACGAAAAAGCATCAAAAGATGTTAAACCGCCCGCATAAACCGGCGAATCCAACAAAACGGTTGCAAGGGAAAGCAAACGGCAGTATTTTTCGTGCGGCAATACTGATAACAGTGTCATTCGGTTACGGACAAATGTATCGCCAAGATGATATCGGAAACGATCAAGAAGAATATCACGACCGCGTTCGTCGCGTCCAAATAAAAGTACAAAATGTCCGGACGGATCACGCCGACCGATTTCCCGAAAAATCGTATCAAAATCAGGATGATATTTTGATGTCCGGTGCGGGCAGAAATAAACGGCACCCTGAGATGGAAGATTAAATTCCGAACGGTAAACCGGTGTAACCGGTCGGGGAAGACGAGGTTGATATGTCGGTAATGTGTTCAGCGAAAATAACTTTTCACTATAATTATCCTGTCCGTTTTCCGGTTCCACATAAGATGATGACAAAAAATAATCAATTGCGTCAACGCCGCTGGTTCCATGAGTACCATAAGATGTAACTTGAATCGGTGCACATCGCGCAAAAGGAAAAAAGTAACTCCATGCATCGCTTCCAACCTTACGATAATAAATAAGATGACACGATGTACGCCGAACTTGTTCAATGACGTCTTCAAAAGAACCGCCCAAAGGAACAAAAGTTACACCTTCCGATTTTATTGTACGTTTACAATGTTCTATACTAATAGACGGAACGAAAACAAAAACATCGAATCGTTGCTTATCAAGACCATTAATTAAACCTGCCGTACCACGCAAAAAACCACCTTCGTGTCCATGAAGAGCATGGAAACCGATACGCCATCGTCCCTTATTGTTGTACGGGTTCGCCGGTAACAATAATGTGCGGGGAAATGCGGAAGCAAAAATACGGCAAAATTTCTCTCGCACCGTTTTACAACTACGGTTATGATGCGGCAGATGAAAAGAAGGGAAAAAACCATCTATCGGCAATGTTCGCCAATCGAGGGGAATGGAGGAACTCATTGCCAAATCAAGCCCGGAATCGAGACGTTGCCAATAACGATCTAGTGTTGTTACGTCAGGAAAAACTGTCGGACAAAATCCAAGTGGTTTCCATTGCCAAACAGGCTTACCGGAAGGTAAATGGGACGCTTCACGATAAAGACGTGCTGATGACGAAAAATCTTCCTCGCGTGACAGAAGAGCCGCACGACGAAAAAAACGTAACGATGTAACAGTAGATGGATTAGGCGGAGAGGAAGGTAACATGTTACTGTACAATAGTTAAGGAACTTAAAAAAGTACCTCCTGTACCATTCACACGGCTTCCATGCCGACCAGTACCAAACGATACTGATCTCAATTAAAAATACAATTCAATAACGTAAATGTTTTGAATTGGAAGGATAAATTATTGCAAAGTTAAGTTTCGCCTTGTAATTAACAGTGTTTGCGTGGGATAAAATGCGGTAAAACCAATATGTTATTGATACAAAATATACATGTCAACTTTGTCAGATGCTGAAAATTCAAGGGTGTGGCAAAATGACACGAGAAAATTTGCTATAAAAAATACTCGTTAAAACCTCCGATGATCCATCGTAACTCCTTTGTTATTATATGGTTTATTAAATTTGCAAAAGTTCTGTTCTAAAAAAAGTCTCCATTCATTTTTAGGAAACTTTGTATTCGAAACTGTACTTTCCTAAATATTTAGTTGAAATTTCTTTATTTTAAGTATTTTCTCAAAACTATCATTGATTGAAAACAATCTTTGCGTCAAAAAAGCAGAATTTACAAAAATAATTTTGAATGCCCTAAATTACGTATATTGACCAATATTAATTTTTAGGAAAGTACAGTTCAAAACAATCGCGATTAGTATAATTGTATTCTAACCGAATTCATTTGTCAATCACAAAAAAAATATTTTCTTTTCTGTAAGGCAACTTCTAAAAATTCTTTTTTAACCACGAAAAACACAAAAAAACACGAAAGAATTTTTGTTATAACTTTTTTATTACAAACGATTTACAACAATTGTATTTTTCGTGAAATTTCGTGTGTTTCGAGGTTAGTCTCGGTTTTTAGAAGTTCCCGTAAATATAAATACTGCTCGGCGTTCACAGGCTGATTGTTAATTTAGATGAAATTTTATAGATAAAATCTACAAATAGGCATCGTTGACTAAACTTGAACAAACAACATCTGAAAAAAGACATGATTTAAGGATAGCGAATCAGCCTCACTTAAAAGGCAATAATCGCAAAAAGTAATTTTAAATACCCTAAATTACATATATTGACCATTATTAATTTTTAGGAAAGTACAGTTCAAAACAATCGTGATAAGAATAATTGTATTCTAACCGAATTCATTTGTCAATCACAAAAAAAATTTCTTTTCTCGCTGGCGTGTAGGTTGATGGTGTCTCCCCATTTTCCCTCAACTCATTTCCCGAATGTTTACAGCATTCCATGACCGCAATCACTACATGGACATTTCCTTTCACAAGAGTTTCAGGCTGTTAAAATTATAATTAAATTGATAAGGTTTATGATAATAGAAAATTCAGATCGAAATATCCATACCGAAAAATTGACATTTGGAATCATATAAATTAATGTAAATCAAAAAAATATCAACAACTTACAAAAGAAAATCTTGTCTGGTTAAACAGAAACATCCGTTGTAAGAAGCAAAATTTTGAAACTTCCGAAAAGAATACAAGTATTTTCAATCTTCACCAATAAAGTAGAACCGATAGAATCAACTCTTCACGATTGGTACGCTGATAAAATTCATAATCATAATTGATCTGGAGATCACATTGTTCTGTAACTATTCCACGAAGTCCCATTCCGAGCCGGACACTGTGATGTCCCCAGTGTCCGCTATCAGCGTAAAACGCCCGACTGTCTGACACCGCATTATAGGTTGTCCAAACACGCGCATGGTCGTCCATGAGTTCCGCAATATAAAAGGTATGTAATTCCGGTGTCCAGCAAATTCGATTTGTAACAAAATTTCTCTGTAATTTTATTCCAAGCGGAACTCTTAACGAATGATAATTACTTTTCGCTACGGCAAGATTGGCTTCATTCCCGCCAGTCTCCCGTATGGCAGGTGTTGCAATATAAATATAATGTAACCCAAAAGAGGAGGTTATTCGTGCCAGTCCTGCTGATAATGTCCTTCCCAATTCAACACCAGCCGAAATCAGATTATCATTGTATTTTGCCTGTGTTGCTGCAACAAAATTCGCCGGTTCCGAACCAATATCTATTCTTCGTTTTGTTTTATGCCAATTTTTCGCATATCCAATATATTCGTTCAAATACCAGTTATCTCTCTGTAACTTCGTATAAAATAATGTACGGAAAGTATTAATTGTGCCGGTAGAACATATTGAATTGTAATCTTGAAAACCATTTTCGTAATCAAATGCAATACCGGTTCTTGTATAATATAACATTCCGGTATTTTCCAGTCCGAATGCGATCCCGGCCGTACGGAAATCATAACCGCTGTAAGGACCGATATGACCACGGTGATTAAAGTCGCCGGTAAACATTCCCCATCGCCTTATCGGACAAGAATTGATTCGACAGCATTGCGAGCATGGATCACATTCAAAATCTTGTTGAGGTATTATTTGTAGAAACTTCCGTTGAGACATTGTAACAACATCCTGACCTGTAGCAAAAATTTCACCATGCAATTGCGCAAACGCTTCAGGAAGTAAATCGGAGTTGGCGGGAAGGTTAGAGATTGCATCATAGAGTCTTCCCAACTCACCTGCTCGTCCCGCCTGAATAATATGATTCATCCCATAACCTGCCCGGCGCGCGTTAGGTGTCCCTCGAATCTCAAATCCCGGTGTTGTTTTCAAAACCAAATATAAATCTTGACCGTCAATTTCCTGAGAAAATCCATACCCTGCTTTTTCCACGTAATTTGAGAACAAACCTTCTACACCTTCTTCTGTATCAATTATTAAGTACCGCCGCTCACCGCTTATTTGCGCACTATTCAAAACAGAAATGTCTAAAGTCGCATCTGTAACAATGACAACGTTTTCATGAACAACCAACCGGTCACTGCTTGGTGAAGTTTCGTCAATCTGATAACTTCGTGCAGCATCTATATCAACAATAAATATCGATCCTTTTTCAAATGTAACACTTTTTGCCGATTCAATTGTTCCGATTTTGTTATTATCCGAATCAATGCCGGGAGCAAGTGAGCCGCCGTCTTGAATGATTAACGATCCGATAAATCCGTTGCCGGATAATGTTGCTCCATTCCAAACGTTATAATCGGCTTGAGACTGAAAGGATAGAATATTTTCGTTGCCGAATTGGAGTTGTCCCATACGAACATCTGCTGTGCCGGTGTGACGATTATGATCGCCCAATAAAATAATATCGCCTTCGGTTATTAACAGCCCTTCACCGGAGAAGTCATTATTAAATGTTCCATTAAATAAAAGTTTCAAGGTTGATTCGTTTTGAATCTGTCCGGTTCCCAGTGCATTGGAATGTGTTGCAGAAAGAGTTCCTTCGTTAATGTTCACATCACCATGATAAGAATTGTTATCAGCTTCCAAAATTAATGTACCATTTCCTGACTTTGTAATAACTCCGGTCTGATCCTCAATCTCACTGATCTGATCATGAATACTTAATTGATGATCAGACTCAATACGAATGACCACTCCTTCCTCTCCGATCAAAATTCCGCCATTACCAACACTTATCGTTGCACTATCTGTTTCCGATACAGGCAGTGTGCCGGAAACTTCTAAAGTTCCGCCGTTGAAAATCAATTGTTGTGCATTTAATTGCGTTCCATGTTTTAGTACAATCGTTCCCTGATCAATGACTTCAATATTTCCCGATAATGTCGTTCCATAGATTCCGGCAGTATCCGATTCATCGGATTCTTCAAGGACAAAATATCCTTGCCGAATTGATGTATTTCCCGCCATGTTTGATGTATTCCAAAACAAAACATGTCCTGTTCCGTTAAGTACCACTTGTGAATTTTCTGTTCCGCGAATAGAGTCATGAAATTCAATTATTCCTGTTGCGCCGGGATTGATTTGTAATACCGCTTCAGACGCAATATCAATATCGTTTTTTCCAATACTGTCCGTATTGCCTTTATACTGAATCATCCCATTTCCTTCAAGAACAAAAGTCCCTTGCTCTTGTATTGTTACGGCACCGCCGGAACCGTTAGAAACCATATTTATAACAGAAAGTGTCTTGTCCGCATCAACAGTAAATCCGCCTGCTTTACCCGTTTTAATAATAAGTTGATGATTATCGTTGCCAAAACTATCAAAAACAATATCATCAGTTATTTGAATTCGCGCAGTATGAGCCGCATCTAATTCCGTACCGGAAAAGTAAACAATTCCTAATCGTGCGCCAATTTGATCCGCTTTTGAAATAGCAACGTTACCGCCTTCAATTTCAAATGTACCAATATATTCGCTATTATTGGCATTGAGAACAAGTGTTCCGGCATTGATTTTGCGAAGTAATACATCCTCCGTTGCACTGGCAATAGAATCGAGTGTCCGGTCAGTCGCAGTGGAGGAGCCGATTGTAAGTGTACTACTATCAGTAATATCAAAAACGGTACTTGCCGTTTGAAATTCATTATTCATGTATAAAAAGCCGCCGCCGCTAACTGCCCGGTTTTCGTTATAAAGAGTATCTTTATTAACTGTTATTATAACTTCACCATTATTGTTGTAAATTCCGCCGCCATATTGTGACGCCGCATTATTGTTGAATTCGGGATTAATGAGTGTTGTTGTACCGAAATCGTTGTAAAAGGCTCCGCCTGATTCTGCCGAATTACCATAAAAAGAACCGTTGGTAATAGATAACGTATCATAATTCACTAAAGCCCCGCCATATCGGGACGCAATGTTTTCTGTAAATGTTGCACTATTTGTAATGGACATGATTCCGTAATTGAAAAGTCCTCCGCCGTCCATGGCAATATTATTTTCAAAAACTGCATTGGAAATATGAACATTT
>JAISQH010000512.1 GCA_031274385.1 Planctomycetaceae bacterium
AACCGATATATGATACAATAATATGATAAAAATTGCCAATTTTTAATGCTTCAACTCCTTTGATTTACAGTGTGAAATGTCATTTTGCAAAAGTTCAGTATTAACTATTAGTTGAGTTCACGGATTTTGTGTGGCAAAAATTTTGCCTTGTCTTTTAAGGTTTTGAGTAACGCTTTTTCGTTGGCGTCGATTTCACCATCGGCACTGAGTTTCTTGAAAAGCCACTCGCCTTCGGCTTCGTCAACAACACCGGGCGAGGTCTCGTCTTTGAGCAGAAAATCTGCAATGGCGTCAACAAATAATGTTGTCCATGCGGCAGAGTTTGCTTTTCCCTTGACGGCATCGTTGATTTCGAACAAGGCTTCCGCCTCTTCCTTGTCAATTTTACTGTCGGCATAAAGACGTTTGCGAAGTTCTGCAACTTCCGCATCGTCAATGACACCATCTGCCAAAATCGACTTGACAACTTCAGCAATCGGAGCAGTTTGAAAATCGGTCATCGTAGTTTTCCTTTCTATGAGGATGTAACGGATTCAAAAAAGTAACAAAATTAAAGGTAAGGAACGATATTAGGAATAATATCCTGAAATGTTCTGCCGTTAGCGGGTTCGCCGATGGCAGCCATTTTCCATTCGTTGTTGTGACGATATACTTTTGACATAACTTGAGCCGTCACTTTTCCGCCGCCGCTCAATGTGTATTTGGCAATCTCCTGATTATTTGAGAGATTGATTAAGCGGCAAAAGGCGTTTTCGATTTGGTCAAACGTTTGTCCGGTAAAGCTGTTGATGGTGAAGACGAGGCTCGTAACGTTTGCCGGAACCCGCGACAGATCAACAAAAATTGTTTCATCGTCGCCGTCTCCTGCTCCGGTTCGGTTATCGCCGGAATGTTGAATACTTCCGTCTTTACTTTGTAGTTGCCGGAACCAAACGACATCAATGATATTTTTTGTCGCATCGAACATGATACATGTTGCGTCCAGATCAATTTCCTGATTTCCAGAGAAAAATCCCATGATTCCTTTAGGTTTAGCAGCATCCCAGCCGAGTCCCATTGCAATCTTGGAAAGTCCGCCACCGCTCTCTTTTTCCAGAGAAATCTTTTGTCCTTTTGTAAGTGAAATAGCCATCGTTGTAATTGGTTAAGGGGTTTGGTTAAGAAAAACAAATTTTAGTCTCTGTTCACAAATTCGAAAGAGACAAAAAAACACGAAAATTTCAAACAGTTCCCGACATATTTGTTATGAAGAAAAAAACCTTTCTCTTCTAATTAAGTAAACGTTACCCTGTGACACGAAAAATTCCAGACCATTTTCAATACGTTAAACAATTACTTGGTTGCATCCGTCATAATCTGTTGTAATTCATCGGCGGATTGAATACTTGGCTGGATCACTTTACCGTCTTTACCGTATAAAATCATGCACGGCGGAGTTGAAATGCCCCAATAAACGGCAATCGAACTTTCAAGTCCGCCCGGCGTGTAAAGTTGCGTCCACGAAACAGCGGCTTTGGCAACAGACGTTTTCATTATTTGCGGGTCAGCGTCCAGGTTCACGCCGATAGGTTGCAATCCCGCATCGGAAAACTTATCAGTAACAGATTTGATAAGAGCAAGATGAGGAATCGTGGAAGCGTCCCAAAAACAAAGAAGTACAAATTTGCCTTTCAGTGAAGCAATATCAAACGGTTTGCCGAAAACATCGGTCGTCTGGAACGGAATTTCTTTCCCCGCCGAAGTTAATCGCCGAATCGCTCCTTTGGCTTTTTCACCAAGCGGTTTTCCGGCGGCAAGTTGGGCAACTTTGGTGTACCATTTCAGCGGTTCTTCCGCAGAACGGGCAGACATTTCACGATAAATCGCCAACTGCATCATGCCCTCAATACCGGCTTCCGTTTTTTCAAATTCCGTTGCCATCGTTTCAAGATTTTCAAGCCATTTCGAATAAGCCCGCATGTCATCGCCGCCGGCTTGCATTGACAAATAATAATCAGTCATAATTTGTCGGCTGCGAACATGAGCGGCTAATTCTTCATTACCGCGCTTGTTCACTGTTTTGAACAGTGCCTCCATTTGTTCACTTCCGTCAGGAAATTCGTTACGGCTTGTTGCGTCCATAATGGTATCCGCCAATTGACGTATCCAGTTTTCGCGTTCTTCTTCTGTGGAAACTTTGGCGATAATCTGAATAATCCGGCCAATCACCTCTTTATGTTTCGCCGGTCGCTGATCCGCCGGAAGTTTGGCGATTTGCAATTGAATTTCCTGATATTCGTTCATCAATGCCACCACCTCGTTGCTGGCAGAACCCGAACTGGTCTGGGCAGCAGCAGGTTGAATAAACGTATAAGAAAGTTGGTTTTCGTCATAAATTTTCGGAAGATCAAGAACCCGCCAATTATTGTCCGAAATTTTCACCAACGTTCCGACTGCGATTTGCACTGTTTTTTCACTGTCTCCTGCTGTTGCCATTGCGTTTTCATAAACCACAATATCTTTTTGGTTACCCCGATCACCACTCGGAACAACTCCCGGCAACACCGCATTGAGTTGATACCATTCAACCGCGTCACCGCCTTTCAGAGCAACCACCTGAACTGCCGCCGCAAAACCGGTTTTCAACGCGGAAACTTTTTGAGTAACAGCATGGTTTAACGATTCACCAAGAGCCAAGCCTTTGAGTTCTTCTTCATTCAGCGCAACACGCAGAAAGCGGGCAACATCGTTTCCCGCCAACGCCAGCACAATTTCCCGCGAAACTTCTTCTGCCGAGATTTCTTTCCAATGATCGATTACTTTATCTTCGTTGGCGTCGATTCCCCAGCGTGTTCCGGCACTGTTGAGCCAACGATATTGATCCGCTTTGCCGTTACCGTTTGAATCAATATCCCGATAAACCTCCACACCGTTTTGGAAATACGACCATTGATCAACCCGCCCGTCTCCGTTGGCATCCGAAAAAACGCGAAGCGTATTCTTTTGCGGACTAAGAATAATGAGCCCGCGTTTATCGTCGGAAACCTTGATTTCGCATTGCTTCGCGTCTTGTTCTGTCGGAAGATCAATTTCGACATCACTTTGGATTGGACGGTAACCAAGCCCTTGTTCCAGTTGTGACCGCAACGAACTCTCTTGAGCAAAAACGGAATTTGTTAAAAACAAAAACGATATAAAAATAAATTGTGTTGTTCTCATCTTAAAAAAGTACGGGTTTAATAGAAAGAAATCCTCGTTAATATCAACAGTTGAAGAAATAACAGGTTTCTCATTTTACACCAACCGCCAAGCATTACAAGTTATCCATGTTCAGTAGCCGGTAGTTAGTTGTCAGTTTTTTGGTAACTAATGGCTGTGATTGACAACTTTTGGCAGATAACTTCCCACTGGCTACTGACAACCGGCTACTGCCCAACGATTTCCGCGATGCGTTGGCAACGTTGTTTGATTTGTTCCCAATTTCCTTCGGCAATATCGTTTTTGGAGGCGATCCAGGTTCCTCCGCAAGCCAGAACGGTTGGCAGGGCGAGATAGTCAGCCAGATTCGATTCGGAAACGCCGCCGGTCGGCAAAAACCGAACCCCCGTATGAGCATACGGAGCGGAAAGTGCCTTGAGCATCGGAATCCCGCCCATTGCACCGGCAGGAAAAAATTTCAGGACAGTAAAGTTCATTGCCAAGGCGGATTCTATTTCGCTTGGGGTGCAAACTCCGGGAATAAAGGTCCATTCCATTGATTCCGCCAAATCGATGGTTTCTGCATTGAGTCCCGGCGCAACACCGAATTTGGCTCCGGCTTGAATTGCGTCATGAACATTCGTATAAGTCAACACTGTTCCGGCGCCGACACAAAGTTCCGGTCGTTTTTCTGCGAGCGTTTGAATCACTTCCGCTGCCGCCTGCGTCCGAAACGTGATTTCCGCCAACGGCAAACCGCCCTCCAGCAACGCATCCGCCAACGGTAACGCCGCCGAAATGTCATCAATCGCAATAACCGGAACAACACGGTATTTTTCAATCGTTTCAAAAAGAGTGTGCATGGCAAAATGAAAATGGTAAAGGTCAGAAAAAAATAAAATCAAACAAAACAAATAAAAGATTCAACACTTTCCATGTTGTTTTTTATCCGCAGAAGAACACAAAGTATATCATAGAACCGGTTCGCCTTTTAGAGGGAAGTCCGAAAAATTTCCTACTATACTCATTTCACTTGAATATTCGGTTTTATTTTTCACTTTATGGAGTCAACAGATAGGCTGCCTACCTTGCCTGTTGGAAATTCCAAAAACAGAACGGAAGAAAAAAGAAAACTAAAGTACAGTAAGTATACCAAGTTCTCTCTTTGTTAAAGTTGTTTTTTAACAAAATAAATAGTTTCTGTTGGTTTTACGTTTTGGAAGGCGTATTGAACCCTGACGATTCCTAATTGTTTTAATAATATCAGGTTATGACGAATGGCAAAAATATCGAACAAGAATTAGAGGAACAATTTCAACCTTAACCCAAGTTCCGCAGTCAGAATATAAAGACCAACAATACCTCTTCCTAAAATTAAGACAAATCGCAAAAAAATAACAACTTCATAGCCCGCAATCTCACGGGAGAACCAAAAAAACACATGCACCAAAATTTTTACCTCAACATGACATCAAAAAAACATATCTTATTCCCCCCCCCATTTCGCGCCCAGTTTTTGCAGTCCACCGCTTTTTTATTGTAGGGGCAATCCCTTACGGTTGCCCCGAACCATCACCAATTTAGGGCGAACGCAAATTCAGGGCGAACGCAAATTCAGGGCGAACGCAAGGGTCGCCCCTACGTGTAAATGGTTTGTTTTATTTGGCGATTTCGACAAATCGGGTTTCGCGGATAACGGTTACTTTGATTTCACCAGGGAATTGGACGCGTTCGGTCAACGATCGCGCAATGTCACGGCAAATTTGAGCGGCTCCCTCATCGGTCAATTGCATCGCGTTGAGCAATACCCGCATTTCACGACCCGCCTGAACCGCGTAAGCCTGTTCAACTCCCGGAAATTCGTTGGCAATCGCCTCCAACTCCTCCATGCGCCGAACATAATGTTCCAACGACTCACGTCTTGCTCCGGGACGGGAAGCACTGCAAGCATCCGCCACCGCAACAATAATCGTGTACGGATCATCAATTTTCGGGTCCTCGTGATGCCCCAACGCCGCTTGTACCACCTCAACCGGTTCACCATAACGTTTAAGTAAATCAGCACCAATTTTGGGATGACCGCCTTCCGTTTCGTGATCCGCCGCCTTGCCAATGTCGTGCAATAATCCGCAACGCCTCGCCAATTTCTCATTGAGTCCCAGTTCCACCGCAATCAAACCGGAAAGGAAAGCAACCTCAATCGCATGACGAAGAACATTTTGACTGTAACTTGTTCGGAAATGCAATCGACCAAGAAGATTGACCATGCGCTCGTTCAATCCGAATATATCAACCTCCTGAGCGGCTTCCTGACCGGCTTTCTGAACAAATGTCTGAACTTCGCGGTTTGTTTCGTTGACGATTTCTTCAATTCGGGAAGGGTGAATCCGACCATCAGCAATCAACCGGTTCAACGCCAAACGAGCCACTTCACGCCTGATCGGATCAAAACCGCTCACAATAACAACCCCCGGCGTGTCGTCAATAATCATGTCAATACCCGTCGCCTTCTCAAACGCCCGAATATTGCGACCTTCCCGACCAATAATCCGCCCTTTCATGTCGTCGTTGGGAATATCCACCGTGCTGGTTGTTGACTCCGCCGTGTGCGGTGCCGCATAACGCTGCATCGCTCCAAGCAAAATATTCCGGGTCAATATCTCACAACGCTCTTTGAGTTGTTTTTCATGACGAAGAATCACCGAACCGGTCTCTTCACTCAACTCTTTTTCAAGTTGTTGAAGCAATTTTTCGGTGGCTTCTTCCCGATTCAAACCGGAAAATTCATGTAATGTCAGGCGTTCTTTTTCGATTAACTTTGACAATTCCTCGTTACGGCGGTTGGTATCCGCGATTCGCTCTGCCAACTTACGCTGGGTACTTTCAACGAGTTTTTCCTGTTTCCGTTGGTCTTCCGCCTGTTTATCGAGAATATCCTGACGCTTGTCGAGAATACGTTCCCGATCATGAAGTTCCTGCCGGATTTTTCGAAATTCGTTTTCGTTTTCCTCTTTGAGTTGGATGTTTTTTTCTTTAACTTGAAGATCCGCTTCGCGGATTGTGTTTTCGGCTTCGATTTCAGCGCGGCGCAAGATTTCTTTTGCCTTGATGGAGGCATCCGCCTGACGCCGGGCGTCAATAAACCGAACACAAAGATAAGTCGCAATCATCGAAAAAACCGATGCGACTGCTGTCGTGATCCATTGCACTGTTTCCATAACGATTGCCTTTGAACAATCAGATTCGAACTCCGAAAAAAGCGGGCGAATCAGGCAAAAAAGCAATCGAAAAAACCGGAAACATGAGAAACAAAGTACAAACCGGAAAAAATCCTGTTGTACGGATTTTTATTGGCAAAACGTCCTGAAACTTCCAGACGGAATCGTCGGCACCGTAATTAAAAGGGAATTTTGACTTCAAAGAAAAAATCCCCTCGGCTCTCTGCCAACAAAATAACCATTTACAGAGAAACCCAAGAAATCGGGAACAAAATAAAACGGAGCAGAACAACGTCTTGAAAATCACAAAAGCAAGGGACGAATGATTGTTTATTTGTTTGTTCGATACGGTTTTACCTGCCGGAAGAGATTGGAACTTCCGCAGAAAAAAGACCGACAGGAATTGAAAAATTTCGGGAAAAATCATACGTTCGGATGAGGTAAGTCAAACGTCCGGGTTGCTCAAAAACTAACGCAATGTCAATACACGTTTTCAGAAATTTCGATTGCCGCCATATCGGCAACGCTCAATCCAAAGATTCTGTAATCTTACGGTGATATTTTACTTATTTCTCCTGTTTTCTGCCAATTTCGGCAAAAAAACGGGACTGACTGCGTATCATAACGCATTTTGAGAACCACTGCAACACGTTTTATAAAAAAGTTTGGGTTTTGTGGTTGGTGATTTGTGATTTGGGATTTTTATTAAACCTTTTCTCTACCTTCCCTTCTTGTTCCGTAAAAACCAGATTTTTCATCTCCTAGCGTCGGACAACGCCCGATGCAACCAATTCCTACGAATCCATTCGCGGCAACGCCAACGATATTGATGATTGGGGCGTTGCCCCGAAACATGTTGACGCATCGTTTCATCGGGCGTTGCCCGACGCTAGGATATTTTGCCCCTTCGGGGTGTTTTTAGGAAGTTAGAGAAAAGGTCTACTCAAAACGCGGCTTGTGCTCAAGCGGCAAATCCTTCTCTTCAGAAAATCGGGAAACATACTTTCAGTTTCGTGTTGAAATGCGGTAAAATCACGATTGATCGTCAACGTTTGCGTCACCGCCAAACCGATCAAACGATGATTCCTTCTGCGATTGCGTGGAACACGTCACACAAACAGCCCGCAAGCAGAATGTTGACCAGTTTACCAGACAGACACGGTCTGTCTCTTTTGCGAACTGTTCGGAATGATAACGTGTTGATAGATATTGTCCAGTTCACGTTGCATATCCTTAATTAATGCCGGTATATCAAATTGACCAGTATCTTCGACGCGGCTGTTCATCATGTTCACGAAAGCATTGGTAAAGAACGTCCCCAGAACGGCAGTGCCGAGCGGAACTTCGTTTCGATTTGGCGAAGCGGCTCGAAGATTATATTTTCCTTTACCATAATTGAGCAATGCGGAAAACCGGTAAATGGGATCAAGTGTAACCGAACTTGCCTCACCGCCTGAATACTGAACATCGTTACGGAAACACCCGTCCGTTGCAAGAAAAGAAAGACGGTGTTCATTTTTTGTTATTGTCTCAAAAATGTCTTTTCGTAAGATTCCGTTCCTTAAATCTATTTCTGATTCGGTAAGAGGGAAAAATTGTTGTTCTTCTTTTGTTTCCTTATCTTTGCAAAGAATATAAACAAAAACGGCTCCGTTTTTACCGATTGTGTCATTTAATTCCCTGCATTTTTCCAAAATGTTTTCCGGTGCCGCCTCGTCACCTTCTATTATCGTAATATTATCTTTGGGGATATCAACGGTATTACATAATTGTTGCAAACGTTTTTTACTTTCGTTGATGACAGGAAGAATGTCTTGCTCTTTTGTACCGAACACGAACAAAGTACGGTTGTTCTTCTTTGCTTCCTCGTTAACACTTTTGTTATTCGCAGATACGGCACCAAAATCGGCATTGAAGTGACCGATGTCTTTAATCGGAATGAGAAAGTTGCGGACAGATACGGAATTCAGCCCGATGCCGTCAAATACTTTGGCAAGGCGTTCATCAATCGACTTTACTTCATTAAGCGTAAAATCAACGGATGTGTTACCGATTAGCGTAACTTGCCCTCTTTCTACTTTTGCTTTCGCTTCGGCTTCAAAATCCGGTGTCATCACGACCAAGTCCGCAAGTGAGCGTCCTGTTCCGCCGATAGCACTGATTGCCAGCGGATAATACGCATACGTTGAATGGAAAGTGTAAGCAATCGCCCAACCGTTTCGCGTCCAACTTGATGACCTTGTGATTG
>JAISQH010000620.1 GCA_031274385.1 Planctomycetaceae bacterium
ACTTCTTTTTCCGTTTTCAGATAATTATGAACGTTAGCGGAAAGAACAACTTTATCTTTTTCGATCAAAAATCGCGGCGTTTGCATTCGGAGAATCAGGTCTTTTCGCGTCATCACCTCCGCATTACCGTAACCGACACGTGTTCCGGCAGCCATCGTCCAGACATTGATTTTCCATGTTGTCAATGATTCCGGCATATCGAGTTCAATTTGCGCAACGCCATTCTTATTCGTTTCCTTCGCGCCAATCCAAAGAGCCGTATCGGCAAAGTTTTTTCGTACAGTTGGGAGTGTTTTATCACCGAGAGACTTTTCCTCTCCTGATAGAGCGTTGTTATAATCGGTACGAATCATTTTAGCCGCTACCATCGGAACCGCATCCGTCAACATCAAACCACCGCCAAAACCTCCACCCCTTCCACTGCTGTTCTTTTCGAGACTTTCTATTTTGATGCCACCCGATCCATCGTTTGCGAGCATAATATTGTAATTTTGCGCAACAACTTGTCCGAAGAGACCGAGATTCTGCATACCGGGTTTGTCGGGATCGGGCATGTTATAAATATAACGTGACAAATTCGATTCCGAATACGGAGAATGTTGCCGCCGCCATTTCCAGAAAAATTCTTTAATATCGCCGACATTGGAACCGCCGGAAATGTATTCTACCGATTTATCATAAATTGAAACAACTATTTGCCCGACGACAGGCTTGCCGTCCAAATCAGTTACAACAAGTTCCGCCTTTGCTTTTTCGCCCGGTTTATACGTTTCGGCGGACGGTCTGACGGTAACATTCAAGACTTTTTGCTGCGGCGGGACAACGAGTTCTTTTGTTTCGTTTATGACTTCGCCATTTGAAACCGTCAACGCCTCAACATAAAAGTTCGGCATGTCCCGCAACTCAACAGGAACCGAAATTTCGTGCGATTTTCCATTCAACCGTAAAATCTGCGGTTTCGGAACAACGCCGTTTGACGGCTTCACAAAAAGCAACACGTACGAATTTTCACGTTCCGTATTGATTCTTAGCGCAACGTTATCTCCCGGTGCCGATTCCGCTTTGTCGGGAATCAATTCAAGAGCGTTGTACTTAAAAGAAGAACGGGAAGCAGAAACATCAGATGAATAAACGTTGAAAACATAACCGCCCTCCTGACCGTTTAACGTACACGAAATACGGTACTGTCCCGGTTCTTTGGCATTGAGAGCCATTTGCGCAACACCATCCTCGTCGAACGTGATTTTTTCATTATGAACTTCATTTTCCTGTACAGTAAAACCGGATGGTTCACCTTGACGTTCTTTCGGTTCTTTGTAAGAAATTTTGAAGAGTTTTATATCGGCATCGCCGGTAACAGGTTTGCCGTCCAAACGTCTCGTCTGGAAATTCGCAACAATTTTTTGATTTGGTACGTAAAATCCGCGATCTGCCCAGACATAGATTTTGAACGGTTCTTTCGCGACCAGCACGTTACCGGTTCCGACAATGGTTCGGCGTGAATTGTCAACGACTTCCGCAGTGATCGAGTATTTCTGATCGTCGTTCGGAAACATCGCCTTTGCTATTTCCGTATCAATAACAACGTCAACGGTTCCGTCAGCGGAGATATTGACTTCCTGTTCGGCAACAACCTCCGGTATTCCCGATAAACGGAAAAACCCAAACGATAATGGCTTGCGACATCCCCAGCGATGCCAACCGTCAAGCCATGGCGAATCGTACGAAAACCACGCATAACCCTGACCATAGAACCAATCCCACGAACGAACCGGATACCAGTCAACAGTTGCCTTTTCCCGTAACACTTTGTATTTGACTGTTGCCTCTGTAACCGGTGAACCGAAATAATATTTGGCACGAATTGTCGCCGTCATTTTATCGCCGAGCCGAACAGGTTCTTTAGGGGCATCAATAGTGACTTCGTATTCCGGTTTTTTGTACTCTTCAACACGAAATGTTCCGATACCCGATTGGTTAATATTGATACGATAAACGCCGAGCATTGCGTCCTTCGGCAATTCGTGTTCGGCAGTCATTCCTCCGTACTCATCAAGTTTGATGTTTGTACTCTCCTTTATTTTTTCACCGCGCGGGTCATAAATTTCGTAACTAATCGTTTTGCCTGCCCATTCGTTGGTATTCGGCAAATCATATTTTGCCGTTCCGACCCACGCTTTGATTTTGACAACATTTTTCGGACGATAAACAGGACGATCTGTAATCACAAACGTTTTGACTTCCTGATACTCCGTTTCGTATTGACGGTTAAACCAAATGTTTTTGAAACCAAAATAAGCCAATCGCCGTTTCTGTCCGGTATTTTTTTGTTCCGAAATATTTTCTGATAACGGCGCAGTAACCGTAACAAACCAGTTAAAACGGTCGGCATCTTTTTTTTGTTCAAAAAGGGCAATGCCGTCGGTATTGGTTTGAGTTGAAAACTCGTTAAATGCCCATGTCGGCATTGTATCTTGCCGACGCCGGTTGTTCGCTGCCGGAACAGATTTGTATTCTATTTTGTAACCGAAAAATCCGACATCCGCACCGCCTATCGGTTGACCGGTTTCGGCGTCAGCAATGAAATAAAGCATGGCTCCGTTCTGTGCTTTTTGAACAAGAACGGTATCGTTCAGCCAAAGAATAACCGACTCGGCGTTACCATCTTCCATTTCGGCACGAATAAGATAAGCACCGGCTTGTTGAATTGGTACGGAAATGGTTGTTGCCCGGTCAAAATGTTTTTCGGAAGGCTGCAAATCAACTGTCCATTTCACAACTTCCTTGCCCAGATATTTCTTTTTGATGCTTTCTTTATTGTCACCGTAAATCAATTGTCGTCCGATTTGTTCGATCTGAATTTTCTTCCAATCACATTTATCGGGCTTTGATTTGAGATACTCCTTGATGTCGTTAATCAATTTTTCAACATTAATTTCGTGCGCCGTGAGATGAACCTTTTTACCGTTTCGGAAAATGTACCGCAATTCGGCATGAAGACCGGCAACCTTCGAACCGGAAGTATCAAAACGTCCCCAATTTTTGACGATCTGGTCAAGTGGGTTTTGCCACCTCGCGGTGGGATGTTCAACAAAATTGGAATGTTCCGTAAGCAATTTTCGATAGTATTCGGCAGCTCGCGTAAATTGAAGTCGATTCATATAAATAGTGGCAAGTCGTTCCACTGCCATCCATTGAACCTTTTTATCTCCAATCTCAACCACTTTTTTATTCAACACAATATAGTTAAACTCGTCTGGAAGTTGGAAACGTTTGATTCCGGTTACAAGTTGAGCAATTGTTTCATTATCGCTAAGCGTTTCAAGATTCAGGATATTCGTTGTTTTCTCCGGTTCCTCCGATCTGTTACGGAAAAAATTGAGTGATTGCAATGTCTGTTCACCAAACTGCGATTGATTAAAATTCGCTCTTTGAAGAAGCACATTTGACAATCGGGAAGGATCATATTTCACAACCTGTTCCAAACACCAACGCCAGCGTTCGCCGTCATTTTTCGCTGTTTCAAACGATTCTGGAACAGAATAATAGACAGGATTACCATCCGCATCGACCGGACCCTTCACGTGATTTACGTCCCAAAAACGTTCCGTTTGGTAATCCGGTAACGTATTCAAGTCGGTCAGCGTTTGTAATTTCCACACGGAAGAATTTTGCCTTAAATGTTCTAAGGCGTCAGCCATGAGAGAGAAAAAGGAAGCAACACGTTTCTTGTTA
>JAISQH010000630.1 GCA_031274385.1 Planctomycetaceae bacterium
AAACAATCTTACAACTTGAAAGACCAACAAAAAACCCGCTGCCTCGCGGGAGAACCAAAATTCATAAACCGCCTAGACGTAAAGAGTTCGAGAAAATAACTACTCGAACTTCGGATTAAAAACAAATCGATGGTGAAGCGAGTCTATCGGTGGAGGATTTTTTTCAGATGTTCAACACTTCGGGCGGCTTGTTCGAGGGTACCGCATTCGACGCTTAGAACAATATCTTGCGGTAAAGGTCGCAAAATCGCAGCAACAGCTTCCCAATCAATGACTCCGTCACCGCAAGCACACCCCACCGCTGTTCCCATCACTTTACCACGTTCGGCGTCGGATTGCTCTACTGAAATATCTTTGGCGTGCATGTGAACAAGTCGGTGTTTAATTTTCTCCAACCAGGCGATGGGGTCTTGTCCGCCGAGATAGGCGTTACCGGTATCGAAGTTGGCACCGACCCAGGGTGAGGGGACGAGATTCATGATCCGGTCGTATTTTTCCGGAATCAGCGAATACGTCTGGTGCATTTCGAGACCGATCTTAATGCCACGCCGTGAAGCCACCTTTTCGGCTTCCGTAATGGAATATTTGATCAGGACAAAATCTTCTTCTTCGGTTGTCCATTGTTGTTTGTGCCCTTCGTGGGTGTTGATGACCGGTGCGCCGCATTCTTTGGCGAATCGGGAAGCCTGTTTCAGATATTCCACTGCGATTTCCGGTTTTGAGAGTTGCGAATGAGACGACAAGGCGGACAGTTTCAAACCGTGTTTTTCGACACAATCACGAATCCGAAACGGATCATCAAGCATGGATACGCTGTGAAAATACCGGGCTTCACTTAGGAGCTCACGTCCCCAATGCACCATTGGTTCGATGTATTCGTAACCCAGTTCGGCGGCAAACTGAACGCCCCATTCAAACGATTTATGCGAAGTACGAACTGCTTCCAGATTGAGACCGATTCCGATTTTACCCATATTATGGTTCTCCTGTATTGGTATTGAATTTAATGGAATGGAATTGAACTATCATGAGCCAAACCAACCGGAAACAACAACAGCATCCCGTCATCATTCCCTTCCGGTTCCAACTCATTGCCAGACCATTATCGTTCCCTCAACAGAAATGTCAACCCGAAAATCCGGTCAAAATATGTTGAAATCCGGTCAGGAAAATAAAACGGAAATCCTGAAATGAATAAAATGGGACAAGAATAATAGGTTGCGCACAAAGGCGCAAAGTTCACAAAGGTATCAATCAAAAAAGTTTATGAAGTTTTTTCTTTGTACCTTCGTGCCTTTGTGCGCAACAAAATATCCCAAGACAGAATGTTTTTTCAGAGACGCTCTTGAGAAGAAATTTCGATTACAATATCTTTTTTTCCTTTCGGCGGAACTTCGAGTGTCAATCCGGAAGTTTCGATTTTGTTGTATTTTTCGGGAACAATTGCTTTCTTTTCCGATGGCGGCGGTGATTTCGCTTCCAATTCATATTGAGCGATTTCTTCTGCTGACGGTGCCGAAACGATTTCCGTTTTGAATACTGTTATCGCGTAATTACCCGGATAGATTCCGTCTCCCGAACGAAATGTTGTTAATTGAAACGTTCCGTTCTCGTTTGTCAATCCGCTGGCTCCGTGTTGATCGGCAGTACCTTGAACCGGTGTTAAAATGATATTGGCTCCGCTAAGCGGGTTTCCATTCATTTTGAGGATTCCTTTTCCCGGAACAAGGTTGACGGCGCGCGGATCATTTGGCTCGCCGCAACCGATTATTATTCCGATAAAAAAACAAAGTAAAACGAAAAAAGAGTTGAATCGTAACATGTTATTAATCCTTGTTTAAAATGATTGATTTTCTCCGCCGTTCATCGTTCCCATTGCTCCCCAAACACCGTAAGGCGATGCGGCGTTAGTCAGGGCTGGTTTGCTCAATGTTCCGGTATCAATTGAGTTCGAAATGAAACGCACGGCAGCATCACTCAACGCAACATTGACTCCGCCGGTATGATAAGACGAAGACGAAAAATAACTGCGAGAGTTATCTGTGGTCAGAACTGTTCCCATGCTGCACGACGGACTATTGGGAGGTAAAACCGTTGAAAACATGGTGAGTGCAAAGTAACTGCGTCCCCACATCCGACCTCGCAATCCGCGCCGAATAATTACGGAACCGGAAACAACATAATCATCGCCATTGGCAAAAGTTAAACATGCTTGCGGATTGGCATTTTCCCAATCATTGGCTCCATCGAACACCGGAGTAGTAACTTCGAAAGCCATATCGCCTCGAATTTTTCCGATGGTTCCATTGACCGCTTCCGTTGATCTTAATTCGCTGATACCCGATTCGCTGAGAAAAATTGTATTGGAAAGTCCATGGGCAGATAGTTTGACGAACCGGCAGGAAGTTCCTTACGGGTTGTGTGGAAATTCTGGAAGCCAAGACTGAGTTGGTGGAGATGATTGGAACATTGGGAACGCCTTGCCGCCTCGCGCGCTGCCTGGACGGCTGGAAGCAGTAACGCAATCAAAACTCCGATGATCGCAATCACAACCAAAAGTTCAACAAGCGTGAACGCTAAAACCGGAATTGGAGAAATATGTTTTTGCTCATCGGTTGGCACATCAGGATAAAATTGTAACGGCACCACGCCGAAGAAAATTTCCTGCACGATGGAATCAAAATCACTTGCCGCCTATTCATGGTTACATTATTTA
>JAISQH010000634.1 GCA_031274385.1 Planctomycetaceae bacterium
CCATGAATCCTGATCCCGCCAATTATGATCCTGTTCATCCGGGGAATGGAGCAATTTACCGTGAGGCAGTGATTGCCAATATCCGATGTCCGTCCGATGCAAACGCGTTTATGAAAGGAAACGATCTGGCACGAACCAGTTATCATGGTTGTTGGGGTGACATTTCTTGTAACCACGACGAACAATTTGTACGCGGTATTTTGGCGCGGGGAGATTATATCAAAGTTGATTCCGGTGCCATTATTGACGGAACCAGTAATACCATTGCCGTATCCGAGTCGCTTTGCGGTCTTTATAGCGATGCTAATGAAGTAAAATACAAAATTGGTGTTGTTCAGATTGCAACGGCTAATTTTCCGCCTAAAGATTGTCTTGACCAAAAAGGCAGTAGTGATGAAGTGATTACTTCGGCGACAGCAATGACGTTTGGCAAAAAGGGTTGTCGTTGGGCTTCCGCTCAGATGGGCTATTCTGGCTTTCACACAATTCTGCCGCCCAATTCGCCAACTTGTGCTTCCAATGGAACCACGACTGCAACATCCTGGATATTGGAACAAAAAGGAATTTTCTCAGCGAGTAGTAATCATAGTGGCGGAGTTGTTGTCGGAATGTTGGATGGTTCGAGCCGATTTGTCTCCGAAACAATTGATTGCGGCAACGATTTTACGCAAAATCCTGCCAATACGTTTTCCAAAAAATCGCCGTTTGGAGTTTGGGGCGCAGCCGGAACAATCAATGGGGCGGAATCAGCAAAATTACCCTAATTGTTACTCCACCCCTTGCAAAAGAAAAAACTAAAAATTCGACGTAAACCCAAAAAATAACTCACTCTTACCACCGATTATCATGTCGCCACAAAACGGAATATCCGTTCCAACGGATGTTCCGGTGAATTTTACGCCAATTCGTTGTTAAGTTATTTTATAACAATGGGTTATAGTGGAAAATAGGTGCGTTCGTTAATCTATCTTGATTTTCGATTGTTTTAGCCTTGATTTAGCGATAGATCATGGTACAATATCTTTTTTAATTTCCTCTTTATTTTTCGTTGTCATAACGAAAAAGATTCTATACGCGGCACAAGCTGCTTAACCAAAGGAGAAAAACAATGTCAACCCCCAATATTCCAGACGCAACCGGTTTAACGTTTGAAAAGATTTGGCAGATGTACCAGGAAGATGCTAAACAGAAACGTAAAGACTGGCGGAGTCTCCAAAAATATCTCAAAGCACTTAACAAAAAGGACGAAGAGCGAAGGAAAGAAGACGATGAGAGAAGAAAAGAATACGAAGAACGAATGAAAAAAGAAAACGAGGAACGTAGAAGAGAATACGAAGAGAGAAGAAGAGAATACGAAGAGCGAATGAAAAAAGAAAATGAGGAACGAAGAAAAGAGGACGAGAAACGAAGAAAAGAATACGAGGAACGAAGGAAAGAGGACGAGAAACGAAGAAGTGAACTCGAAAAACAGATGAAAAGGACGGACGCTCAACTTGGTAAGTTGGGTAATCGCTTTGGCGAAATGGTGGAACATTTAATTGCGCCGGGAATTGCCGATCTTTTTAACGAGCTTGGTTATCATTTTCACGGCATTTATTCCGGCGACCTTGAATTTAAGGACGAGAAGGGAGAATCACTTACGGAGGTGGATATTTTGCTTGAGAACGACGAATTTATTATTGCGGTAGAAGTGAAATCCAAACCACGAGTTGAGGATATTCCGCACCATATCAACCGATTAAAAATTCTACAACAATATTTCAAAAAACACCGTGAAACCGAGAAAAAAGTGATCGGAGCCATTGCGGGTGCCATCTTTGCGGAAAACGTCAAAAAAGCAGTGGTGAATGAGGGGCTTTATGTGATAACGCAAAGTGGTGATACCGTCAAAATTGATGTCCCGGAAAATTTTCAACCGCAATTATTTTAATTCGTATTAAAGTACATCAATTTATAGTGACATTAAAAATACACCCCATTTCGGTGAACGGTCAGAGCCGTTTGATTTGAACCGGAATGGGGTTACGTTTGAGAACCGTTTTTTATTTCTGGTTAATTTCTATTTTGCGTGGTTTGAGCATTTCTGCTTTTGGCAAATGCACCGTCAAAACGCCGTCGGCATATTGAGCCGAAATTTCTGTTGCATTGACTGATTCACCGATTCTAAACGCACGATAATAATCGGTTGGTTCGAATTGTCGGTATCGATCAATACATTTTTTGTTTTTTTCCTCCGGCGTATCCACCAAACCTCGAATCCGCAATTCGCCCTGATGAAATTGAATATCAATATTTTCTTTTTTTGTACCGGGCATATCGGCTTCGATCACGTATTCATTTTCGTATTCGCTGATATCAACCGGAGGAAACCGAAACGATTTTTCCGGGACGGGCAGTTCTTGATTTGTTTGAGGAACCGCGACATTTTTTGTTTCAACAAGTGACATTGTTGTTCTCCTTTCTTTTTTAAAGTGGTGATAGGGATGGTTTTCAAACGGTGTGTCATTTTATTTTGGATTCACTGTAATTTTCTGTACTTTTGCTTCTTCCGGTTTACGGAGCCGAACGCAAAGGATTCCCGAATCAATGGTTGCGTCCATTTCTTTCGGCGCGGAATCTATTGGTAACGTAATTGTCCGCACGGTGTTACCGAAAACCCGTTCCCGCCGGAGATAACGTCCGTTTTTCGATTCCTTTGCCGGCGAACGAGTAATCTTGACTTGTAATTCTGTTCCGATAATCGAAAGGTCAATTTCTTCCGGTTTAATTCCGGGAACTTCCATTTCGACATAAAAAGCGTCCTCGTCTTCCCGGACATTCGTTGCCAATTCACCCGAACTGAGAGAACCGAAGGGCCATTCGGTTTCATTGATGGTTGGCATTGCAAGGAATTGATTTAACCGGCGAAACAATTCGCGGGAAAACGGATGAGGATAAACCAGTTCCGAGTACATAATTGTCTCCTTTCCTGAAAGTTAAAAGTTGAATTGTTTTGTACTTATTGTACTGAACTGTTAATACATCTAACAAATTTCGTGCCAATTAGATTAAATTTACTTTTGTCCTTGAAATTAAAGGGGTTGCGCATATTGACCTTATTGAGTGTCGTCCAAAACGCCTGTCATTTTGGCAGTTATTTACAAACGAGTCCATTTTTAGCGGAAATGACGAGATTGACAGGATTTTTTAATTAATTAATGATTTAATGATTTAATTATTTAATGATTTAATGATTTAATGATTTAAAATCATCTTGCCAATTCTATGAATCCGGTTTAAAAAATTGTTGCTGTCTTTATTTGTTAATTTGTTTTAATGAAAAAATCGTCGATGAGATGGAAAAACGTTTCAATATTCTTAACAGAGCAAATTTCATTACGAAAATTTCTCGCTACGGGTTGGTTGACGGCGTAATGGCAGACTGTTTTTTGTATCAAAATCAAAGCGGCATGATCATCGAATTGACGTTTCAGTAAATTGAAATGTTTTACAATAAGGTTGCGAAGTTCCAATGCGGTTGGTTCCGGGTCAACCGGTTCACCGCGTAATGCCTGAGCGATTTGCCGGAAAAGCCAAGGACGGTCAATGCCGCCGCGACCAATCATGATTCCATCAACCGGATAATGGCGAATACGAAATAACGCATCATTAATCGTTCGGATATCGCCGTTGCCAATGAGCGGAATGGATTTCAATTTCGGTTTGATGGCGGCAATCTCCTCCCAATCAGCCTTGCCGCGATACATCTCCGAAGCGGTTCGACCGTGAACCGTCAATCCGGCAGCCCCGGCGGCTTCAATAGATTGCGCTACATCAATGGCGTTGATCGTGTCACGTGTCCGACCAAGCCGGATTTTTGCTGTAACAGGAACCGGTTTGGCTGCATCGACAACTTTTCGTACAATGTCGCCGATTCGATTCGGAAACTGCAACAGAAACGATCCGCTGGCACTGCGTCCCGCAATTTGTTTTGCCGGACAACCAAAATTCAGATCAATAACACTGACCTTAAATTCAAACGCCAAACGTTGTGCCAATTCGGAAAGGGTATCGGAATTGTTGTCCCATATTTGCACGGAAAGAGGGCGAGGTTCGTCACGCACTCCCCAAAGCCGTGACGGTAATTCAAGACCGCGCGTCTCCAACTCAACAAACGAACGGGCAGAAACCATTTCGGTCGCAATCAAATCAATTCCGCCAAACATTCGCAAAAGTTCACGATGAGCGTAATTTGTGTAACCAGCCATCGGAGCCGAGTAAATAACAGTGCCGGTTGATTCCGATAACATCTTTATTAGTACCTGTCTATTTTGTTTTTAAAGATTGCGCGCAAAGACGCAAAGAAATTCAAGGTTGATTTTAACTTGCATTGTTTTTGAGCGTGTTTATTTTTAATTTTATTCAAGGGATATTCTC
>JAISQH010000023.1 GCA_031274385.1 Planctomycetaceae bacterium
CAGGCGTCACTTTAATTATTTTTCAATTATTTTTAATTTATTATATCAAAATTAACGATGGAGAATCCAATGAAACATTTTATCATTTTTTTATGCTTTGCGTTTGTGCTATCGTCAATATCGGTCAATGCCGAAGAATCGGAACGTTTTGTTCTCGCTTCGCCGCAACATCAAGCGACTATTTTTGTTGCCGAAACGGAACCGGAATGTGTTCAAATTGCCGTACAGAATTTGATCGCCGATGTTAAGAAAATCACCGCCATTGAGTTGAAAAAAATCAATACCGTACCAAAAGAAGGTTCGGTTTTGATGATCGGAACGGTTGGTGTAGCGGAAAGTGACGGCGTTTTTGGGAAATTAAAATTTACGTTACCGGAAACATTTTCGTCGAAATGGGAATGTTTTCGTATCGAGAAAATCAATTCCAATCAACTTGTCATTTGCGGCAGCGACGAACGCGGCACCATGTTTGGTATTTACGATTTTCTGGAAAAACAACTAGGAGTTGATCCGTTTTATTTTTGGAAAGACCGTGAACCAAAAAAGTGTTCGGAAATTTCGTTCGACAAACTTTCTGTTACATCGGAGGCACCGACATTCCAATATCGCGGCTGGTTTATCAATGACGAAGACCTTCTGACGGAATGGAAGGAGGGCGGCGGTCAACGGAATATCAATTATCCTTATTACAGTCAGGTTGTTCATCCCGAAGTTATGAATCGGGTTGTTGAGGCGTTAGTTCGTAACAAATTCAATCTGATTATTCCGGCAAGTTTTCTCGATATTATGAATCCGGCAGAGGAAGAACTTGTCAAAACTGCGGCAAGACGCGGTGTTTTTCTGTCACAACATCACATCGAACCGCTCGGAGTAAGCGGTTTTTCGTATTTTAATTATTGGAAAGCAAAGGACGGGTCAAGCCCGCTTTTTTCTTTCTACAGTAATCGTGACAAATTGGTCGAAGTCTGGAATCACTACGCCGAACGTTGGGCGAAATATCCGAACGTTATCTGGCAACTCGGTTTACGCGGCACCGGAGATCGACCGATGTGGACGACGGATTCCAATGTTCCGCAGTCGGACGCCGAACGGGGACAAATCATTTCGGATGCAATATCCGTTCAACGTGAAATTGTGCGAAAATTTGACCTCAGAGACAAACCGCCAATAACCGTAACTCTTTGGGCGGAAGGATCGCAACTGTTTCATCGTGGATTTCTGAAACTGCCGGACGAAGCGATAATCGTTTTCTCCGATAATTCGCCCGGTTGGAAATTTCAAAACGATTTTTATTCGATTAAACGGGAAAAGGAAAAACGTTACGGCGTTTATTATCATCACCAATTATGGGGTTCCGGTCCGCATCTCGCTCAGGGAATTTCGCCGCGATGGACTTGGACGGTGTTCAAGGAAACGCTCGATTTTCCGGCAACCGATTACGCCATTCTAAACGTTTCGAATATCCGTGAATTTGTTCTCGGACTGGAGGCGTCCGGTCAATTTCTGTACGACTTCAAAAATTTTGATCCAAAAAAATTCATGGAAACATGGACAACAACAAATTTTCCGTCAAAACCAAAAGAAATCGAAAACCTCTATAATGCTTATTTTTCCGCGTTCATTCTTCGTCAGGGAATCAAAACGCCATTGTTACTGGACGGTTTGACCCGATCACGCGGATTAAAAGTATTGGAAACAATTCAGCTTTACGTTACAGACAATGCGAAATTCCGTAAAAGTCCGCCTTCGATTTCAAAGGATATTATTGAAATCAGAATCCCTCATCCGACAGATGCGTTGCGACCAACATTCGTCAACGAACCCCAACAGGATGTCGGCAATGTAACAATTAGTATGGGATTGAGCGATGCTTATCCGTCTGTCGGGACAACAGATACCGCTCTCTTGATGGCTCAATCGCAACGAAAAGCGTTTGAACAAGTTGCCGCCCAAGCCGAAACAATTTTGCCGACTTTGACAAACGAGGAACAAAAATTTCTCAAAATAAATTTGACGGCACAAAATGACATTATGATTGCGTTATCCGGTTGGTACGAAAATTTGATTCTTGCACGAATTATCTTGGCGTACGGACATGAAGAGGCGGCAGTCGAATATCTCCGCCGTGCCATTCAATCGTTGGAACGAATCGAGAACGCCCGGCAAGTTTTAACCGAGAACGAAAAATGGAAATTTTGGTATCGAGGCGATAAAAAAATGAACCTTCCCGCTCTCAAAACAAAAACAACAGAAATTCTTAAGGACTTCTCTAAAAATAAACTCACTGCATTTTAGCGTTTTGAAGTTAGCGACGGGGGCTTGCCCCCGAAATAGGAATCGAAGCGGGCTTGCCACTTCAATTGATTGCGGATGCAAGCGTACGATATGAATCAATCATTTCGGGGGCAAGCCCCCGTCGCTAACGCGACTTGTGTGGTATCTTGACACGGGAGAGTTTTCATGTTAAAGTAAAAACTCGTTAAATTAAGTTTTTTCATTTTTTTGACTCACTGCAAAATCGGAAACAGACGATACAATCCATTATGAAATTTCAATATGGCGTTTTTACATTGGGCTTTTATCGGTTTTATTGGTATTTTACCAATAACGCTCCGGTGGGCTTATGTTGATGCGAAAGAAATTTTTAATAAATTGCAAATAGCAAATAACAAAAGCAAAAAGACAAGCCGTGAGCGTTCCAGACGATCACGGCTTTTTTTATCCAAACCCCAAAGCCGTCTGTCAAAGTCGGCTTTTTTTATTTTATTAAGGAGAACCAAAATGGACTTGAACGAAATGCAATTGGAATCAATTGTTCTTCCCGGAGTTGATCCGAAACGCCCCATCATTATTGCCGGACCGTGCAGCGCGGAAACAGAGCAACAAGTGATGGACACGGCTCACGGTATTGCGGCGCAAGGAATCAAAATGTTTCGATCCGGTATTTGGAAACCCCGCACAAAACCGGGCGGATTTGAAGGGGTTGGTGCTGCCGGGCTGCCGTGGCTGAAACGAGTGAAACGCGAAACCGGAATGTACACCGCAATCGAAGTCGCCACCCGTGAACATGTTTTCGAAGCACTCAAAGCCGGAATCGATGTACTTTGGATCGGCGCACGAACCACCGTTAATCCCTTTGCCGTACAGGAAATTGCCGACGCTCTTCGCGGTGCTGACGTGCCGATACTTGTCAAAAATCCGGTCAATCCCGATCTGGAATTATGGATCGGAGCCATTCAACGGGTTTACGGTGCCGGTCTTCGCCGTATCGGGGCAGTCCATCGCGGATTCAGTTCTTACGAAAAGAAACTTGATCGAAACGAACCGCAATGGCAGATTCCAATTGAACTTCGGCGGCGCATTCCCAATCTGCCGATTTTCTGCGACCCAAGTCACATCGGCGGAAAACGCGAACGAATTGCTCCGCTTTCGCAACAAGCAATGGATTTGAATTTCGATGGTCTGTTAATCGAAACGCATTGTAATCCTGATGCCGCATGGAGTGACGCAAGCCAGCAACTGACACCGGAAATGCTCGATCATCTTCTTTGCTTGCTGGTAATTCGAAACGCCAATCGCCCTTCGGAAAGTCTGGCGGAATTACGTTGCCAGATCGACCATCTTGACGATCAACTTCTGGAACTTTTGTCCAAACGAATGCGTGTTACCGGTGAAATCGGCGTTTATAAAAAAGAACATGAAATGCCGGTTTTTCAGGCGGCACGGTACGCCGAAATTCTGGAACGATGTTCGGAGTTAGCCAAGCACCTCAATCTCAACCCCGAATTTATCCGCCAAATCATAAAAGAAATTCACGAAGAATCCATTCGACAACAAATGATGATCATGAATTGCGATAATAACGGAACGATTGACCGATTGAATGAAAAATGCCTTCCTATTGTCTGAACAAGATTTTTGAATTGGTAAGATTAGTAGGATAATCTGCCGGAAATAACATCGAATCGTCAGTTCTTTCCAACAGACTATCCTACCAATTTTATCAATCCGAAAAATCTTGTTCAGACGATTACGACATAATTTGTTTGTTATAAAATTCGACGAAGCGATTTTGTTCGATGGCTTGGCGGGCTTTGGTCATGAGTCGTTGGTAATACGTTAAGTTGTGGATTGTCAGCAGAATCGGACCGAGCATTTCTTCGGCAATGAAAAGATGCCGCAGATAACCCCGACTCCGCCGACATGCCGGACACGGACAGCCTTCTTCCAATGGTCGATCATCACGCTGATATTGGGCATTGCGCAGGCGAATCGCTCCTGAATCCGTGAACGCCTGAGCGTTGCGCCCATTGCGGGTCGGCATCACACAGTCAAACAAATCAACTCCACGCAAAATTCCGTTCAAAATGTCTTCCGGTTTACCAACCCCCATCAAATAACGCGGTTTATTCTGCGGCAAATACGGCAACGTAAAATCAAGTGCATCGTACATCTCCTGCGGCGTTTCGCCAACACTCAAACCGCCAATCGCATAACCGGGAAAATCCAACTCCGCCAACGATTCAGCACAGATTCGCCGGAGTTCGGGATCAAGCCCGCCCTGAACAATTGCGAATTGCTTTTGGTACGGATGATCGGCAGCATCACGGCAACGCTTCGCCCAACGTATTGTTCGGTACATCGCGTCTTCCAATGTCGAACGGTTATTCGGTAACGCAACAACATGATCAAGAACCATCGCAATATCACTGCCCAACACCTCCTGAATCTTAACAGAACGCTCCGGCGGTAACTCTATTTTGGCTCCGTCAATATGAGAACGGAAAATCGCCCCGTTGTCATCAATCTTCATCAGCTTGGCAAGCGAAAAAATCTGAAACCCGCCGCTGTCCGTCAGAATTGGCTTGTTCCAGCCGCAAAAACCGTGCAAACCGCCAAGATCACGAACAACCTCTTCACCGGGACGAAGCGAAAGATGATACGTGTTTGCCAAAATCATTTCCGTACCGGTTTGTTCCAGTTGGTTCAACTCGACTCCTTTAACAGTTCCGAGTGTTCCGACCGGCATGAAGGCTGGTAACTGAACCGTCCCATGCGCCGTTTCCAGTTGCCCGCGCCGAGCGTTTGAATGAGCGTCCTGATGGAGTAATGTGTACATAAATAGACAATCGAAAATAGACAATTGAAAAAGAGGAATTTTGTCAACAGATTACGCAGATTGAACAGATTTTAACAAAAACAAATCTGTATCATCTGTTGACAAACAACATAGACTTTTGTTTTATATTGTCTGATTTTTGGTTACGGAACAAGTCTAATTTTTAATTTTCAATTTTTCCTTGCAGTAGGTGTAATTCGTCAGGATCGACAATCCAACCGCGGCATTTAGGACTTCCGCAAAGGCATTTTGCTCCGCGATCTGCGGGCCAAGCGTAGTCGATTGTCAATTCTTCACCGGGCAAAATGTCACGAATTGCTTCGACCCAAAGTTCGGCGTCGGCATCGTTTTCAAATTGCATTGTTGGCATTGTGTCGTCTTCTTCTGTTTCTTCCGCTTCTTCTTCTGTTTCTTCGCCATCTTCTTCCTCCCATTCGCCAACATCCTCCATTTCAACGGCTCCGCCGTCACCATAGAAACACTCCTCGTCATCATCAATCTCGTGCGGTTCTGTTTCGTCGGTTTCACTTTCCTCAAAATTCATATCGGTTTCCGAAAGAACACCGACTTCGAGTGATTCTTCTCCGGTCTTGTTTTCTTCGCGGACATACTGCATGAGTTGGCAATTCGGTTCGCAGGAATGATTCAGATAACAAAACGGCGGTCCCGGTTCCAAAACTTTGCCTTCACCGGCACTGATACAATAATCACTGCCGTAATCAGGATCACTAATAATGGTTCCCTGAATTCGACCAAGCGGCGTGCCTTTGGAAATAAACGCAAAAGCAAAAACACCTAAACCATAAGGCACCTTGCCAATACGAACTCCACTTGTAAAAACACGACCCAAATCCGATTCACTACGCTGCATTGTTACTCTTTTCTCAAAAAATGTCACGTTAAAAACTGAGACGAAACAGTCAAAATATTTTAAATAGTAAAATAGTAAAATAGTAAAATAGTAAAATAGTCGTTAGTAGATAGTAGTTAGTGTGGATAGTTTACACAAAATCAGAAAAAGTACAAGCCGCCAATCAGAACCACACACAAAGCAAACAGAAAATGAATACTTCTTGTAAAAAGCCAATCAATGGCATAGAATGGCATAGAATAAGCATGAATTAGAGATTAGATCAAATCGCAAGTTTTTGTTTTCCAATACCATTGCTCTCTTAAACCTCTATGACCCGTCAAAAATTTTTCCATAATCTCGATTTTTCTCAAATTGCAAACGATCCCGAATTTAAGGAGGCGAGTGTTCGTTCGTTTATTCTCGATCCGCTGATTCGGCAACTTGGATACTCGCCGGAGAATGGTTCTCCCGTGAACCAGCGGTTTTTTTCGGTGGGTTACACGTTGTAAGGTTATTTGTTATAATAAGTTGTGCTAACTGATTATTGCCACTCTAACCCCCAATTTTTGTTTATGACTTTTTCAGTATCTATAACTTGTTTGGCTTCGACGGCTTTAGGATAGTTCATGTAACGTTTTTGCCCCGTGAGTTCGATGGTCAATCGACGGCAACAAAACGTCTTAAAAAATTGGCATCTGATTTGTGTCGTTATATGACCGCCTCTGAAGTGGCAAAAATTCTTCTGTTTTCGGATGACACGATTCGCCGGTGGGACAAAGAGATATTGGAACAAGAATTTTGTCAGGTTGATCTTTCTAATGTTACGAAAATACTGATCGACGAAAAATGTATCGGTAAAAATCGTCAATATGTAACGCTTGTGTTGGATGCTGTAACAGGCGAATTGCTGTACATGAATAAGGGAAAATCGAATGAATCATTGAGTCCGTTTTTCAAGAAAATGCTGGAAAAGATAAGGGATCAGATCGAGATTGCTTGTATGGATCGCAACGCGGCTTATCATCAAGTTGTCCAAAAGTACCTTTCTATTTTGTTTTTCAAGATTGCGCGCAAAGACGCAAAGAATTTCAAGGTTAGTTTTAACTTGCACTGTTTTTGAGCGTGTTTATTTTTAATTTTATTCAAGGGATAT
>JAISQH010000062.1 GCA_031274385.1 Planctomycetaceae bacterium
AGACGTTCTTTATAAGGCGTATTGATATTGTTCAGAATCTCGCCAAGTACCACTCCGCTTTGTAAATATTTTTCCTGAAACGCCCGATTTTTTTCATTACGAATTTTTTGCAGTTCAGAAAATCTTCGGTTAATTTCGCCAAATTCCGTAACCGTTTTCAGCGTGTCGTTCACATGGGTAATATACTGTTGATGCCATTCGTCCGAATAAAACGTGTCGTTTTTAATTTGTTCCAGAATTTGATTGAGTTTTTCTGTTGCGTCGTTAATTTGTTCTTGTACCAATTGAGCCGTCTTTTCATCGTGGGTATAAAAAAAGATTGCGGAGGCTTTCATGGCTCGTGTTCCACTGATGATCGTCTGATTACTGTCATCCGAAATCAAACCAAAATACTGAGCAATTTTAACACTGCCGTTCATTTGTGTTACGCCCAGCCAACCGATCATGCCAATTGCCAGAAGTAAGACAATCAAAAGTCCAAAACCAAGAGCTAACTTAGTACCAATCTTCATATTGTTTAACATTGATCGTAACAACCTCTCCATTCCAATTTGAGGGAATCTTTGAAAATTTAATGTTGCATTATTTTTGTTCATGACAGACAATGACATTGGTTGGTTCAAAGAACAAACCGACAGAACATCGTCCACTATTTTTCTATTATAGCGTATTTCCGGTAAATGAAGAGAGTGACGGCGCGATTTTGGAAAAAAAAATTGTTTGATTTTTTCCTCTTAAACGGTATCACAGGCAGATCGTGCCTGTGAAGGATAACCGTTGTAATCAAAACAAAGAGACGGGAACGGCTGTTAATCAAGTGTCAACTCGCTCCCGGCTCTCTTTTGCTGTCATTTCAGAAATTGTATCGGAATGAAGCGGCAAAAATGTCCGTATCCGAATGATCCCGGCTTTGACCGTTACGAATTTCGCTTGGTATCACGTGAATATAATCGAACAACCAACGTGCCTGCGGACTCCAATACCAGTTGAGACCGAGTGTGATGTCGTTCACGGAACCAGCGAACTGCAAAACATTGGACGAATTGGACAAACCGGCTAACCGGCTCGTGTCAGTATAACTCCATTTGGCGGCAACTTCCCACGCACCAAGCCACTCGGCATAATTGTGATCGCCAACCTTTCGCAAATTGAGATTATGTTTCATATCGACGGCTCCCCATGCGGCGGAATCCGCACTGAATTTACGGTAATCACCGGTCAGGAAGTATCGGACAGTAAAGTAACTTCCAAAAACCCTACGATCTTTTGTTACGCCGCCGATTGAAACGGAATTATAAAGATTCGCGTACGCTTCCGCTTGCACGGACAAAGGACCGTTCTGGCTTGCAAATTCGAGTCCGAATTTTTGGTAACCGTTTGTGGGAATCGAAAACGACGCAATACTACCGATGTCCAAACTTCCAAATCGTTCATTAAAGGAAGAATTTGCAATAACTCCGTCATTACCCTTGCTCGCATCAAAATAACTGTAATTCCCTCCCAGTAACAGGAACTTCTTGCCGTCAATCTTGCCTTCTTTGCGTGAAACGTGTGACAGGACGGTCAAACGCAGATTCGTGATTGAACCTTGATTATCCTGAATTTGATACCGCTGATTTCGTGCAATATCATTATTGTAAAAATAACCGGCGAAAAAACGAATCTGATCTTTTGCCCAAAGATGGCGGGAACTAATACCGATACGGCGTCCCGATGCGAAATCACGACCATCAAACTCGAAAAAGGTTGTATTGGTTCCACCGGTCAAAACCGAAACGCCTTCCTCAATACGGTAATGTCCGATCCTCACGTATTCAAGTAATGGTACGTTTTTCACTCCGAACCAAACATCTTTGAGGTTAACACCGCTTCGATTGTTTCCTGATCCCGTTCCTTCAATGAAACAAAGATCAACCTTGTAATCGAAAATGTCGTACCCTTCCCCTTTGACACCGACACGGAGATCGCGGATGCCATTGTAGTTACTCAAAGTATCCAGCGACCCCGTTTTTGTATCGGAACCACTTTGGCTGGAACTGTAACTGTCGAAGTAAACTCGACCGTCAATAACACGGGTAAATCCCTTTTTGGGATCCGGTTTGTCCTGTTTCTTTTTCAGTTGCGATTCTAAGGAACTGATTCGGGCTTCCAGGTCTGCCGCGTCAGCGGCGTAATACGGCAAAGGAGCCGTAAACTGTTGTGTCTGCTGAACCGTCTGAGGAACAGGCGGTAACGCTAACGGGTGTTCGTAAGTTTGGGCTGAAACCGTGCCTGCGGAAATCAATCCGATCAGCACAGGAAACAGCCATTTTGTAAATAAAATCTTCATTTATTTTCTCCTTTTTGTTTTTTTGAAAACGTTAGACTGAAAACGACATAGTTAAAACAAACCGATTGTACTTATTATATGAGAATTTTCGGATTTTCTTATAATACTAAATTTTATTATTACACGTATTCTACATTTAAAAGTACAAAAAAAATCTATTTTAATGGCATAATAAGCATAATCATTATTCTTTATCCGAAACGAAGAATCGGAAAAAATTTTTTAATCCAAAAAGACAACTTATTTTCTACAAATTATTTGGTAACTGTCTATTTTAATACGTTGTCATTTGTAATATACTTTTTACACTTGTGATTTCGCTTCTTTGTTTTAATCAATCAATTGATCAATGATTAACGGTAAAATAAAATTGATTTTAGTCGCGCTAGCGATGGCATGATGCATAACCGGCGGTGTAGCGCAGCGTAACCGCCGGATCGCGTCCCTCCACCACAATCAAGTCGCGCAGCGACGGCATTATCGAATAAAATCTCTTTCCGCCAATTCCATGCCCATCTTTTTGATGATGTCGTCGCTGCGCGACTTGATAATTGAGAGGACGTTGTCCGGCGGTTGCGCTGCGCTACACCGCCGGTTATGC
>JAISQH010000094.1 GCA_031274385.1 Planctomycetaceae bacterium
TTTGAAATTGCGGCGAAATCGACTGACCCCTCTCAAACCGTTTTCATTCGATTGAACATCGCAACGATTCAAGCGCAGTTGAATGACAAAGCCGGTGTGAAAGAAAATCTTGGTCAACTTCTTTCTTTTCTGGATGGAATCAAGGATGTGATGACCTTAAAAGGACTTATTCAAGACAAACCGGTTGATGCCGAAACCGAATCAACGCAACCGGTGTTGAAATTGAAACCGCCGGTTGATGAGGCGGCGGTTAAAAATGTTTTGTTTGAAGTGTACGCTTCCATAACCATGCTTTTGCAACAAGTTGGCGAAGAGGACAAGGTCAAAATCTCATTCCAAAAAGCCAAACAGTTAGCCGATTCCGAACCGGATACAAGGATTAAATTCGCAAAACTACTTAATTTTGCCCAAATTCTTGCCCGAAGCCAACAAAATAAATAAAGTTAGCGACGGGGGCTTGCCCCCGAAGCCGGATTTCCTTCTTTTTCTATTTTGGGGGAATTTTCTGATGGTTTCGGGTTTTGTGAGAGGTTTATATTTAAAAGGAAACGCCCGATTTACCTAACCCTGAAAGGGTAAAATATCCTAGCGTAGGGCAACGTCCTACGGAAAATGATTTCAAAAATTACCGCCCCAACGGAGCAATTATATAAAGACATTATATATATGTCATTATTATGATTGGGGCGTTGCCCCGAACCGTATTAGATAACCCATTTCGTAGGGCGTTGCCCTACGCCAGGATATTTGACCCCTTCGGGGTATTAATCAATTTCAAAACGGGAAGATTCCACTTGATACAATTTTTTTTATGCCTCATTTCTCATCGAATCCAGTAGTTTGAAGAAGTCGGGGAACGTTTTTTGCGTACATTCGGGGTTGCAAATGACCACGCCGGGAACTTTCAAACCAACAACGGCAAAACTCATTGCCATTCGGTGATCATCATACGTTTCAACGGTTGCCGGCAACAATTTTGCGGGAGGAATAATTCGCAATCCGTCTTGTTTCTCTTCCACAACGGCACCGAATCGGCGTAATTCGGCGGCAAGATCGGTTATGCGGTCAGTTTCCTTGAACCGAACATGTTCCATATTGGTCATTTCGGTAGGATTTTCGGCAAAAAGGGCAACTGCGGCAAGAGTTTGGGCGGTATCGCTCAATGAATTCATATCAACCGAGATTCCACGCAATGGTTTTCCAACCGGGCGGCTTACCGTAATCGAATGATCGTTCCATTTGACATCGCATCCCATCTTTTCCAGACAATCAACGAACATCACGTCCCCTTGCAGGCTTTGCCTCGACAACCCCGTCACAGTAACCGAACCCCCGCAAACCGCCGCCGCCGCAAAAAAGTAAGATGCCCCAGACGCATCCGGTTCAATCTGATATGTTTCGGGTGTTTTATAGACTGTTTGGGTTGCGAATCGGAATTGTTCGAACTCGCCCGTGATTTCGGGTGAAACGCCGAACGATTGCATCATATCGATTGTCATATTAATATAAGGTTTCGAGACCAAGTTTCCTTTGAGACGAAGTTCAACGGTGCCGAATCGGGTTGCTAAGGGAGCCGCCATCAACAATGCGCTGAGAAACTGACTGGAAACGGAACCGGCAACTGTTGCCGAGAGAGCAACCGGTTGTTGCGAAACAGACCGGAACATATTGCCGGAAACCATCAACGGCGGAAAACCCGCGTTCGCTTCGTATTGGAGTTCCGCTCCCAACGATTGCAACGCCTCCACCAAATCGCGGATGGGACGTTCGTGCATACGGGGTTTGCCGTAAATTCGGTAGTTGCCATTGGAAAAAGAAAGCAACGCCGTCAAAAATCGGGCGGTTGTTCCGCTGTTTCCGACGTAAAGTTCCGCGTTTTGATTTGGAAAAATCCCGCGTGTTCCGACAACACGTAATTGACGGCGTTCGGGAATATGGCGTATATCGAGACCAAGTTGCCACAATGCCCCAACTAAAACCTGCGTATCTTCGGAATCCAAAACGCCATCCAAAAGTGTTTCCCCTTCCGCGAGTGCCGCCAGAACCAATGCCCGATTCGTCATACTTTTAGAGCCGGGCAAAACAATTTCCGCGTTCAATACTCCGTCAAAGGGGATCATTAATCGATTCATAACGATTGAAATTAAAAAAATTAACCCGCCTAAAACACAAAAAACAAGAACAACCAAAATATTTCGCCTTAGTATAACAAAACGGTCTAAAACTTGCAACCGCGAACCGCCAACGAATTTAGAATGATTCCGTTGGAGTCAAGATAAATTGGCTTCAATCAATATTTAATCAATATCAACCAAGTCTTAATCCATGCCGACCAAGCATTAATCCATATCAACCAATGTTTAATCCATGCCGACCAAACATTAATCCATACCAACCAAGTATTAATCCATGCCAACCAATATTTAATCAATACCGACCAAACCTTGATCCACAACGACCAAGTTGTTGTCGGCGTCAATGAACTGGTCGTTTCTACAAACAATCCTGTTGCGGAAGTCTATTTATAGAATGAGGACACGAATCGTGTTCAAAAAGAAATTCGTAAAATATTACTTCAAATCAATTGAGCAAGGAAGGTAATTTCTTGCCTTTTTATTGCTTCATTGTTAATTAGGGGAGATTTTCATAGGAAGGGAAGGGATGGTAAGGGAAGAATATTCCAAACTTCCCTTGATTAATAATAGATTTATTCTATTATAGTTGTTATTTTCAACAGATTTTACAGATTATACAGATTCGTTTTTTATTGAAATC
>JAISQH010000113.1 GCA_031274385.1 Planctomycetaceae bacterium
CTTTTATTGAACTCCTATCGGAGTTCTCGTTTTGTTTGTACACTTACCCCGTGCTGCACTTCGTTTGCACGGGGTTATCAAAATGAAACTCCTACGGAGTTGTTTTAGTTACTTTGCACACAATCCTTAAAAAATAAAATAGACAGTTACCAAAAATTCTTTCGTGCTTTTTTGTGTTTTTCGTGGTTAAAAAGAGTTTTTAGAAGTTGTCTTGATGTAGATTTTGAAAAAGATTGAAACAGATGTAAACTGTGTTTTGTTTTTTCATTGTTTAGACTTGTTCCATTATTGTTGTTACTGTCAACAGATTTTACAGATTAGTTTTTATTCAAATCTGTTAAATCTGCGTAATCTGTTGACAAAACTAAAAAACCATTACACTCTTTTTCAAATTTTGGAACAAGTCTTTTCTTTGCAATCGTACAAGTAACCTAAGTAATAGTGACAATATCAATATTTGGACTGCTGTAAAATATTAACCTAAAGGAGTTTTCCTATGAAACGTACTGTATTTTCTGTAGAAGTTGTTTTGTTGTCGTTATTGTTGTTCGGTTTTCTCTCATGGAATTTTGCTGATGAGATTTATCTCGATCAACTTGATCTTTCTCAAACGACCTGCGGTTGGCAGAAAACAACTGCGAAAAAATCGGTTGGCGGTAATCCCTTATCAATTGGCGGACAAAAATTTCAGCGCGGAGTTGGTCATCACGCTCCCGGCGAAATCATTTTTAATTTGTCACAATCCAAAGGGCGATTCACCGCAATGGTTGGTATTGACGATGAAGTCGGCAAAAACGGTCACGCTGAATTTCTCGTTTTTCTTGACAACAAACCGGTTTGGCGCAGCGGTTTTATGACCGGCGGGCAAGCGGCGAAATTTTGTGACATTCCGTTTCAAGCCGACAACCGGCAAATCCGGCTTGTTACAGAAACAGGTGCCGAAGGTTACGCTCACGACCACATCGATTGGGCGGACGCCAAAATCGAATACGAACACAACGGTTTGACCGGCATTAAAACCGTAATGCCAACCACCAACATTCGTGACGAAAACGGAAATATTATTGAACGAACAAATGAAGTTGCCTGTGAATATATTGCGTTGCAACAAGAATTGAAGAAAAAGATTGATCCGAAACGAGCCGCTCAATCACTTCGTCCCGAAGCAACCTTTTTTGAAACAGATCGTAATCCGGTTGATGTTGTTTTGCGCCGAACCAAAGCCCTTTTGGAACACTTAAAAACATTGCCCGGCGCACCGAAATTCGACGGCGAAACGAAAGAATTGGAACGGTTACAATTAAGTACCGATCAGGAAGACGCGGTGAAACGGTTTGGTGAAATTGTTGCGCTGCGGGAAAAAATCGCGTTACAGAATCCATTATTGGATTTTCAAAATATTCTGTTCATTAAACGGCATTACAATCCCGAACCGGAAAAACAAGGCAATCACATGGTTGATCAGTTTTTCGGTTTTCATGCGGTTTCCGGCGGCGGACTTTATGTTCTCGAAAATGCTTTTGATCCGGCAAAACGAACCGTTAAGAATTTGCTCGAAAAGAGTGTTGTTCAAAATGACAAACGGCTGAAAGGCGAAAAACTGGACAAGACTTGGGGTTATCTTGCTCCGGCACTGTCATTTGATGGCACAAAAATTCTCTTTGCCGCCGCCGAAACTTCAGAACCGAGACATTCTTATATCTGGACAGAAAATAACTGCTATCATCTTTTTGAAGTCAATACTGACGGTTCGAATCTTGTACAATTAACGGATGGAAAGTGGAACGATATTGATCCGTGTTATTTACCGAATGGTCGGATCGTATTTATTTCGGAACGCCGCGGCGGTTTCGGGCGTTGCCATGCGCGACCTTGTCCGAGTTACACGCTTCATTCGATGCTTCCTGACGGTAACGATATTGTCCTGTTGAGTCCGCACGAAACCAACGAATGGGCGCCGATGGTTGACCGTAACGGAATGGTAGTTTATACGCGCTGGGATTACGTGGATCGCGGATTCAATCAGGCACACCATCCTTGGATCACGTATCCTGACGGTCGTGATCCGCGTGCAATTCAAGGGAATTATTCGGAAGAAGAACGTTCGCGACCCCATTTTGAAACATCATTTCGACCCATTCCTCATTCGCACAAATTAATCGGAACCGCTCAAGGACATCACACGCAGTATTTCGGTTCAATTATTCTGCTTGATCCGAATGTTCCTGATGACGAGGAAGGCAGTGACCCGATGGCTCCGTTGCGGCGTGTAACACCGGAACAACCGTTCCCGGAAGTTGAAAACCGTACACATAGTCTCGATTCCGCCAATTACGGACAACCGTTTCCGATCAGCGAAGATTTTTATCTTGTCGTTTATGATCCGTTCAGCGGCATGAGCAAAGGACACGGAAACAGTTACGGGATTTATTTACTTGATTCTTTTGGAAACAAAATATTGCTTTACCGTGATCCTGAAATTTCGTGCCAATGTCCGATTGCCATGAAACCGCGAGCAATACCGCCGACGATTCCGCATCAAACATTGGTTGCGATTCCTCCCGGTACAAAAACCGCCGTACCCGATAATCTTCCTGACACAGGAATTGTTGGCGTGACAAATATTTACGAGACAAATCGTCCGTTCCCGGATGGAACAAAAATCAAGGAGTTACGAATTGTTCAGGTATTGCCGAAAACAACGCCTGATGCGAACGTTCCTTGGATTGGTTACGGAAATGAAACCGGTGCACGAAAAGTGTTGGGGACGGTTCCGGTTGAGCCGGACGGCAGTGTTCGGTTTGAATTACCGGTGGATGTTCCGGTGTATTTTCAAGCGTTGGACGAAGAGGGTGTTGCGGTTCAAACGATGCGGAGTGCTACTTACGTCAAACCGGGTGAAACGTTAACGTGTCTTGGCTGCCACGAAGGTCGCCAACGCAGTACCGCAAGACCAACCGTTTATCCGGCAGCCTTTCGCAAACCGGCTTCAATAATCAAACCGGAAATGACCGGTTCCAATCCGTTCAATTATCCAACGCTGGTTCAACCGATTTGGGACAGACACTGTGTTTCCTGTCACGAAAATGAGACCGAATCGGGTAAAACATTCCGGTTGGGACGCGGCAAGCCGGTCTCGAATCTGACAACTCATTTCTTCGAATCGTACATTAAATTGCGTCCGTACGTTTTTGTGTACAAAGGAAAGTACCAAAAAGCGTCACCGGAATTAATGGATCCGTTGCCGTCCAACGGCGGAGCGTGGAACTCATTCACTACGGCGCGGACATTCCCCGGTCAATTCGGCGCGAACGCCTCACCGCTTTGGAAGTTGTTAAAGAAGGGACATTACGATGTTTCATTAACTCTGGCAGAATACCGGGCGATTGCTCTTTGGCTGGACAACAACGCCGACTTTTACGGTGCCTTCGAACTGGAATCGCTCGAAGCACAACGTAACGGTCAATGTGTTAAACCAACATTGGAATAAAATTTGGTAATTGTTTCGGATTTTGTGGGAGGTTTACATATCAACTATCAACGTTAGCGACGGACGCTCGCGTCCGACGAGATGGACACCGGAATTAAGGCAGGAAGGCAACGAACATAACGCCTAAATAAACAATCTCGTTGGGGGCAAGCCCATACGTATGAACTTAAGGCGAAAGTCGTTGTTTTTCAGGCATTTGCCGAATGGTAGGCAACCTCTCTCCGAGACATTTGGTAAATAGCGTCGGCGTACTCGCCGACTTGAAGGACGGAACGCGATGTTTTCCTTCCGCGTCACGGTCATTATACGGTGCCTGATTTGCCATAAATGTTGACAGGGTATGAAGTTACACTTTTACCCTGCCAACAGACGACTCTATCAATATATATCAAACTTTATCATTGTCAATCATGGGCTATCACTTTACTGGACATGAGGTTATGGCAAAAATTTGGAAGTTTGGAAAATGTCAAATTGTCCAG
>JAISQH010000176.1 GCA_031274385.1 Planctomycetaceae bacterium
CTTGGATTTTCCAGTTGCCGATGTCAAAATAACCTGCCAACGATTCCCGGCATTTGGAATTGCAGAGCAATGTTGCATTGGGCAGATTTGCCAGAAGATGCGCCAAACCGCCGGCGTGATCCGGTTCCGCGTGATTGCAGACAACATAATCCACTTTTGCCAGTTCTGTTTTTTCTGCAATATTGTGAAGTAAATTAGGAGCATACGGTTTTTTCACCGCATCAATCAATGCGGTTTTGTTGTCACGGATCAGATAGGAATTGTAAGTGGCTCCGCGAAAAGTATCGAAACTGTGAAAATCACGCACGTTCCAATCAACATAACCAACCCAATCGATATTTTTAACTAATTCGGATTCTGTTGTCATAATGGGAAACAAAAAGTGGAAATTAAAAGTGGAAATAAAAGTGAACAGTGATCTATTGAAGTTCCAAAGCAGTCTGTTTTGGAAACAAACATTCGGTTTCAGATGACCCAAAAATCGGAAATGGCATATCTGTCTTGCAATCCGATCAACCTAACCGTGTTTGAATAGATGACAGTATAGTTTATTCAAAAAATGAGTCAAGAGTTTGGTAAAAGTTGTAGGTACGGGTTTCAAAATCGCCCCAACCGGCGAGTTCATTCGGACGATTGGAACCAATTTTCTCGTCGATAAAGGAAATTTGCACGTGCAAATAAGTAAGAATTTCATGCCAAAGAAGGAAAATTCCGCGATTAAAACAGTTAATAACAAGTCGTTAGCGACAGGGGCTTGCCCCCGAAGTGAACAGTTATTTTCTCACACAAACGGGTGCCGTCTCGTTGGGGGCAACGCCCTACGCTAGAATATGTTACCTTTTCAGGGTATTTTGATAAAATAAATCCACAATGGGAAGACTCCACAAAATCCGAAACAATCAAACAATCAGAAAATTTCAATCCCATCTTTGTGTCCTTCGAGCCTTTGTGCGCAACTCAATTTGAACATGGCAGAAAAAAATTTTGGGTTTGCTCTGGTTTTTTTTTTGAAAGCCGGTACAATGTTCTGAATTACTTGCGGATTGTTGCCCGCAAGAGATTTTGATCAACCCAAAACGAGGAGTAAATCTATGATGAAATCCACTCGCCGTAATTTTCTGAAAGCTGCCACGATTACCAGTGTTGGTTTTCTTGTTGCGGAGGGAAATGCTCAGGAAGAAAGCAATTCCCCCAATGAAAAACTCGGTGTTGCTAACATCGGAATTGGCGGTAAAGGCGGCAGCGATGCCGATAATGCCGCTAAATTCGGTAATGTCATCGCCATCTGTGATGTTGATAAGCAAAGGCTCGAAGCGAAAGGAAAAGGTGAAGCGTATCTCAAAGCCAAGCAATATGTTGATTTCCGTGAAATGCTGGAAAAGCACGAAAAGGAAATTGACATTGTTACAATTAGTACGCCGGATCACATGCACGCCGCTGCAACCTTGATGGCAATGCGGATGAAAAAGAGCGTTTATACGCAAAAACCGTTGACCCGAACAATTTACGAAGCCCGGAAACTTGCTCAGGTCGCTCAGGAAACGGGAGTTTGTACTCAAATGGGGAATCAGGGAACCGCGTTAAAAACGTCCCGAACGGCGATTGCCCAACTCAAAGCCGGTGTCATCGGTAAAACTCAGGAAGTCTTTGTCTGGTCAAACCGTCCGGTTTGGGCGCAAGCTCCTAATCGCCGGATGACTTTGGAACGGTTCGAGAAGGAAGCCCGTGAAAAGTTGGATTCTGCACAAACAGCCAAAGCAGTTGCCGATAAAAAAGCTGATATAGCGCGACATTTGGAACGGCTTGATTGGAAACTCTGGATTGGAACCGCTAAATATCGCGAATTTTGGCCCGGAATTTATCATTCGTTCCAGTGGCGCGGTTGGTGGGATTTTGGCAGTGGTGCGTTGGGTGACATGGCGTGTCATCAAGTGACAGTTCCGTTTGCAGCATGTGGTTTGAAAGACCCGACATGGGTTCGTGCCAAAACGACGGGTCATGATTTTGACAGTTACCCTGCCAGTTCGATCATCGAATTTGAATTTCCCGCCAACGAAGAACGCGGTAAAATTCCGTTCTGGTGGTATGACCGCAAAGGGAACCGACCGCCGCAAGATGTTTTTGCTCCTTACGGTATTGAAAAACCGGCTGACAGCGGCGTGTTGATTATCGGCGACAAAGGTGCTTTCTACAGTAGTGATGATTATTGTGGAAAGTATGAACTCAGAGCCAAAGGCGGCGAAAAGATTGATCCGATTCCTGATCTCAAAGTTGATTATGCTGAAGAGAAAGGGAATTTTGATACGGATAATATGTACGAATTGTTCCGTGCGGTGAAGGCGAATGATCCGAAAATTTGTCATTCGAACTTTATTGACCGAGCCGGTCCGTTGACCGAAACAATTCTGCTTGGCAATCTTGCTGTTTGGGCTGCTTCCGAAGGCGGAGCGGATGGCGCAATGGGTGAATGGGGCGAAAAGATTGAATGGGATGCCAAAAATCTTGTTGTCACAAATTTGTCCAGTCTCAAAACGCCGGGAGTTGCTGATCTTATCAAACCGGTTTACAGCGAAGGTTACCGGCTCGATTAATTAAGTGTCTCATCAAAAAAATGTTGAAGACCAAACCGCTTTCAGGACTGTGTTGTGAAAAGACGCAGTTCTGAAAGTTTTTTTTGTCTCATTGTTTTGCACCAATAGATTGTCACGATGGGGCGAAATGTTTTTCTGAAATTTGTCAATTTTCCCCTTGACGCGGCTCAGACTGTATGGTATTATGTCGCACAGTATGAATATTACACTTGACTATCACAGTTCGGAACCGTTGCTTCGGCAGGCGGTGTTGCAGATTAAGCGGTTGCGTGTTGTCGGCGAATTGAAGCCGGGTGACAAGTTGCCGTCTGTTCGCCAATTGGCAAAAGACCTGCAAATCAACCCAACAACCGCCGCACGAATTTTTGCACAACTCGCAAAAGAAGGAATCGTTACCCAAAAACCGGGACTCGGCGTTTTTGTTTCCGAAACTCCTTGTCCGTTTTCGTCTGATTACATCAGCACCGAAATCTCACGACAAGCCGCCGCACTCCTCATCGACGGATTTTCCTTCGGACTGGAATATCAGCAGATTTTGAATGTCCTAGAACAACAACATCGGGAATTGAAAATGGAAAATTGAAAATGGAAAATTGGGGACGCAAGCGGAAACAAGACGAGTTTGAAATTCCATTATCCATTTTCCATTTTCCATTATCAATTAAAAAAATGAACGTTATTGAATTTAATTCTGTTTCGCGTTGTTTTGGCAGCGGCAACGATGTAACGTTGGCGGTTGATCATTTGTCATTTTCCGTACCGAAAGGCTCTGTGTTTGGGTTGCTTGGTGCCAACGGAGCCGGCAAAACCACGTCGATCCGAATGATGGTTGCCCACCTGAAACCGGACTCCGGCGAAATCCGCATCTTGGGCGAAGACCCAATGACACAGAATGAATCATTGCGGCAACGTGTCGCGTACATCTCGGAAAATATGCAATTGCCGCATTGGATGACCATTCCGACGGCGGCAAAATTTTGTTCCAAAATGTATCCCAATTGGAATCATGATTTGGTTCCTGTTCTTGCCGAGCGGTTCCATTTGAGTTTGAAAAAACGTTACGACGAATTTTCAAAAGGACAACGCCGGGCAATGTGTATTATTCTTTGTCTTTGCCAAAACGCGGAGTTGTTGATTTTGGACGAACCGGCTTCGGGGCTTGATACGGTGGCGCGTCGTGATTTTTTGTCGAACATGTTGGAGTTTGTTTGTGACGGTAATCGAACTGTGTTATTTTCGTCACATATTTTGGGCGATATTGAGCGGGTTGTTAATCAAGTTGCGATAATGAAAAACGGTCGGATATTGCTCTGCGGAGAACTCGACCAACTCAAAGAAGATGTTAAGAAAAACCTCGAAGATATGTTCGTGGGAGTAATTGAGAATTGAAAATTGACAATGGAAAATGGAAAATTGGGGACGCAAGCGGAAACAAGACGAGTTAAATATTCCATATCATTTTCCATTATCAATTATACTGTCAGCAGTCATAAAGATCATGTTTTTGTGAATTATTTTTGTAAAGGTATTATTAACATC
>JAISQH010000177.1 GCA_031274385.1 Planctomycetaceae bacterium
ATACTCCACCGTCTCGGTCTCGGTAACATTTCGTAATAATAAATATTTTTCAGCCTTGTTCAATTGACTTAAACTCTTCAAAAACAAATGTCAAATGCGATTTTGCAAAAGTTTAGTTAGTACTCTCATTTTGCGATATACTTTCGGCGGTCATAAATGGTTGCTTACGCTTGATCGGTTAATTGAAAATTGAAGTTACCAATTCATTTTATTTCAGCAACGGCAACAGATCGCCGTAACCTTCTTCTTTCATTTTTTCTTTTGGAACGAACCGAATCGCGGCGGAATTGATACAATAACGAAGCCCGCCAAACTCCGACGGACCATCATTGAAAACATGTCCGAGATGACTGTTAGCCGAAAAACTACGAACTTCAAACCGCTTCATTCCGTGCGAAAAATCCGCCTTTTCAACAATTCGCGTATCGGTTATCGGTTGACTGAAACTGGGTCAACCACACCCGGAATCGAATTTGTCGCTCGACGTAAAAAGCGGTGCACCATCCACAATATCAACATAAATTCCTTCCGCGTTGTTGTTCCAATATTCGTTTTTAAACGCCGGTTCCGTCGCCGCATTTTGCGTAACCTCAAATTGAATTTTCGTCAATCGCTTTTGAAGTTCTGACCGATCCGGGCGTCCACGATCCCAGTTTTTCGCCTGAAAATCAAGCCGACCGGAACCTTTTGAATATTTTTCGTAATGCTCCGCGTTCGTTTTGTAAAAATTCTGATGCTCCGCCTCCGCTTTGTAAAATTCCGAAATCGGCAATATTTTTGTAACAATCGGTTTCGGGAAACGTTTTTCTTTTTCAAGGGCGTCACGCGACACTTCGGCTAAACGTTTTTGTTCTTCATCATGATAGAAAATTGCCGTCCGATAAGACAAACCACGGTCATTGAATTGACCGCCGTCGTCAGTCGGATCAATCTGACGCCAGAACAACGTCAAAAGTTGTTCATAAGAAATCTTTTTCGGATCAAACGTGATTTGAACCGCTTCAACATGTCCCGTTTTTCCGCTGCAAACTGTTTTGTACGACGGATTCGGAACCGTTCCGCCGGTGTAACCGGCAACAACAGATTCCACACCGTCAAACTGATCGAACGGCTTGACCATGCACCAAAAACAACCGCCTGCAAATGTCGCCTTCTGCATTGTTTCAACTCCCGGAACGAAACAAACCGGCAAGAACAAAAACGCCGTGAAAAATAAAATTCGTCTCATTGTAGTTAGTAGTCAGTTGCCAGTAGTCAGTTATTAAAGTAACTGTCTATTTTAATTTTAGGCTTTTTATCAATTTTCGTCATGTTATTTCGTTTCAGAAAAAATAATTCCTCAAAACCCTTATTTTTATAATATTTTCCAAAAAACCTTAGTAGCAACGGAGTGTAACATTATATACCCTTCTTTTCCCTTATCTCTTTTTCATAAGGGAAAAGAAGGGACATTTTTATTCCGTCCCATACTACTAAGGGAACTTGTAAAAATAAGGGTTTTGACAAAATTTCTCAATTATTGTTATAAATGACAACGTATTAAAATAGACAGTTACTGAACAAGTTGTCATTGGTCAATTGAAATTTATCAGTTACTTGATTTATCTGTTTGCAGTTTGGGGTTCGATCCTTTTCAATTTTGTCATTGCTTCTATTGCCGAATGGCGTTGTTCTTGCAATTCGAGAAGCGATTGCTGTTCTTTTTCGACAACCGCCGGCGGTGCTTTTTGTACAAAATCGCTGCTGAGTTTCGATTCTTTCGACTTGATAAAACCGTTGAGTTTGGCAATTTCTTTTTCGAGTTTCGCCGTCTCCGCCGGAATATCAATGAAGTTCGACAAATCAACGTACACATCCATTCCGGCAAGAGGAACCGTCGAAGACAACATCGGCGCTTTTTGCGTTTCACCCCAACCGGTTGCTTGGGCTTTTGCCATTGAGAGAAAATAGGGTTCCATCGGTTTCAATAATTTTGCCGTCGCCGCATCACACCGAACCGCAAACGCAATTTCCGTTTTCGGCGGGACATTGCGGCTCGCCCGAACTTCACGAATCGCACGCAATAACTCTTGAAAAATCTTGAATTGATCCTCAATTTCCGGGTTGATCGCCGAATCCTCCGCAACAGGCCACGGCGCAACCGCAATACTTTCAGATAAATCAAATAAACCAAATAACTCAAAAACACGTAACCGTTGCCAAATCTCTTCCGTAACAAATGGAACAACCGGATGTAACAACCGAATTAATGTATTGAGAACGTAAAGTAAAACAGTTTGAGTTTGACGTTGTTGTTTTTCATCAGCAAGACGCGGCTTGACCATCTCAACATAAAACGAACAAAATTCGTCCCACGCAAATTCGTACAAAAAACGCATGGCGTCCGCGTAACGGTAAGATTCAAGCGACTCCGTAACATTTTTCGTTGCCGTTGCAAGACGACTCAAAATCCAACGGTCTTCGAGTGTGGAGAGGGAAGTGGGGAGTAGGGAGTGGGGAGTGGGGAGTGGATTGTTGTTATCATTTTGTCGAGATGCGTTGTCACTTTTCGTTTCATGCGTTTCACCGTTTGCTGTATTCATCAACACAAAGCGTGCGGCGTTCCAGAGTTTGTTGCAGAAATTTCGGGCAACTTCAAAACGTTCGCCAATCATCGCTCCTTCCGCCAACGCTTTGTCTTCTTCCGTTTCCGCCCACTGTGTTCGGAACGCCACTCCGCATTTCGGACAATTGATTTTGGGTTGAGTCCGGTTCTTCTTCGTTTGTTCAACCACCGCCCCGCAATACGGACATTCAAAATCAAGCGTCAACCGAATGTCCTGATTTTCTGTTGTCAAATATGCCAACGCAAAACGCATCGCATCCGCCCCAAATTTGCCAATCACCGAAATAGGATCAACTCCGTTCCCTTTCGATTTCGACATGCCTTCGCCGTATTTATCGAGAATTTTCGGATGAATGTACACTTTGTCAAATGGTCTTTTACCGGTATTGAATTTTCCCGCCAAAACCATGCGAGCCACCCAAAGTGTTAAAATGTCACGGTTAGTAATCAAAACGCCGGTCGGATAATAATATTCGAGTTCCGGTGTTTTTTGGGGCCACCCAAGCGTGGCGTGTGTCCACAACGCACTGGAAAACCACGTATCAAGAACATCGTCTTCCTGTACTATTTTATAACCCGGTACGGCGTCAGCAAACAAATCTTCCGTTTGACTGCAAATCCACCAAACTTCACCTTCCGAATCCCATTGCCACGAAATATCGTCACGCCCCGCAAAAGCGTTTTCAATTTCCGTTTTCGTTGCGCCGTAACAATACCAAATGGGAATCCGGTGCCCCCACCAAAGTTGGCGACCAATGGGCCAATCCCGTTTTTCGCTGAGCCAATCAATGTAACCCTTCGTGTAACGGGAAGGAATAATCTGTATTTTGTCAGTTTCCAAGCGGGAATGAATTGCGTTTCCGTTTTCTGTTTCACGCTTTCCGTTTCCTGTTTCCCACTCTCCGCTTTCCACTGCGTCAATTGCCGACTGCGCCAATTCGTCCATTTTGACAAACCACTGATCATTGAGAAACGGTTCTATCGGCGTTTTGGAACGGTCACTGTGAGCCAGTTCGATGATTCGTTCCTCGACGGAAACGAGTTGACCAAGAGCGTCAAGATCAGTAACAATTATTTCGCGGGCTTGTTTGATTGTCAGACCGGCGTATTTTCCGGCGTTTTCATTGA
>JAISQH010000299.1 GCA_031274385.1 Planctomycetaceae bacterium
AAATCAACTCCGGCACCAACCGCCCATTTGGCGTTGTCAATATCGGCTTGTTGAAGCGTTTTAATACTGAGTTTTGTTCCCGGAAGATTGATTCCCTGACGGCTCCGCACCAGCCCGCCCTGCACCACAGTACAAATAATAGAATCAGCGTTCTTTTCCGCAACCTGCAACGCAATTGTTCCGTCCGCCAACATCATTCTGTCTCCGATGTTCACATCATCAATCAACGGTTCGTAGGTTGTGGTGAACGAATTGGGTTCTGTTGCCGTTTTGCCGCGAACGAATTTCATCGGAACTTCCGGCACACAATGATAAACATCGCCGGGGATTTCGCCAAGCCGCATCTTAGGTCCCGCAAGATCAACCAAAACTCCAACTGTTACACCCAGTTGTTTGCTGACCAATCGAATCCGGTCAAGCCGGGCTTGTGCCTGATCGATACCGCCGTGAGCCATATTGAGACGGAAAACATCCACTCCCGCCAGAATCAACTGCGTCAGCATTTTCTCAGAATCACTGGCAGGACCTATGGTCGCAACAATTTTTGTGTGAGAAGGGCGAAGCTGAGGAAATATAAGATTGGTTGTCATAATAAAATCAAGTGTTGGAGTTAATGCTTCGAGTGAAAAACAAACAGGTTAACCGAAACCAAGAAAAAATATCGCAAAATCAATCGATACACCTTGAACATCAAAAACAACATGATACAGGAAATTTTAGGTTAAAACAATCACCGGACTCAAGTAAATAATTGAGGAAAATTTTTCGCAAGCCTCTTTTCAAATCTTAAAAATTTTGAGATAATGTTCAATTAATCGATAAAAATGATTTAATCGAAAAAAAACATTTTTCAACCCTACCAATTTTGTCAATTTTACCCAATTCCAACAAAATGAGTTCAGCAATTCAATCGATTGAGGAGGGAGTCAAGAAAATTTTGGTCGGTTATTCCCATACCGGTCGTGATTCGTTGATTCCGATTCTTCAGGAAATTCAAGAAAAGCAGGGATTTTTGTCCCGCGAAGCCGTCGTTACCGTTGGCAAGTCGTTAAATCTTCCGGCGAGCAAGATTTATGGAGTGGCGACGTTTTACAATCAGTTCCGTTTTACGCCGCAGGGTCGTTTTCACATTCAGGTTTGCCGCGGCACAGCGTGCCATGTCAAAGGTTCGGCGGCGGTTCTCGACTCGTTGAAGCGCGAGTTGAAGGTCGAAGCCGGTGAAACAACACGCGACGGTTTATTCAGTCTCGAAGTGGTTGCCTGCATCGGAGCCTGCGGTTTGGCACCGGTCATGAACATTGACGGCAACTTCCACGCCAACCTGACAACACAAGCCATTACCGGAATTTTGAATCAGTACAAAAAACAAGCCGCCGGAAATGTTAGTAGTCAGTAGCCAGTTGTTCATTGTTATTAAAGGGAACTTCTAAAAACTCATTATTTTACTTAAAAATTGTTCGCAAGTTCTTTAATTTTTCAATGCGAGATTTTTGAGGAGTGAGGTTTTTAGAAGTTCCCTTTTTTACGTATTTACCAATGGGTTGTATTTTTTATTTGTTTCCATTTTATATCTTGCAGTTCGACTGACGAACGAACTTTGTAGAACAAGCCGACTGCCTCATTTTTTCCATTCTTCGTACAATTTGAAGGCAGCGTCTGGTTTGGCGTTGTTGTGGACAATTTCGCGAACCGCTTTAATCATGGCAACCGGATTTTCCGCTTGAAAAATATTTCGTCCCATATCAACACCAGCCGCTCCTTCATTAATCGCACGGTAAGCCATTTCGAGTGCCTCTTTTTCCGGCAATTTTTTACCGCCGGCAATAACAATGGGTACCGGTACCGAATTGGTAACCTGTTCAAAATCCTTTTCACAGTAATAAGTTTTGACAACATGCGCCCCGTTTTCGGCACAAACCCGGCTTGCCATTGCAAGATAACGGGCATCGCGAACTAATTCCTTGCCAACTGCGGTGACGCCCATCGTTGGAATACCGTATTTTGTTCCCAAATCAATGGTTTTTGTCAGGTTACGAATGGTCAGTCCTTCGTGTTCACGGTCTCCAACCGCAACCATCACGGCAAGCAACGAAGCGTTCAACCGAACCGCTTCTTCAATATCCATGATACATTCGTCATTAAGATCGGTCAAAACCGTTGATCCGGCAGAATAACGAAGCGAAACCGGTTTGTTCAATGTCGGCGGCACAACACTTCGTAACGCACCACGTGTACACATAATACAGTCAGCATACTCAATCAGCGGAACAATCGTCAAATCGAGCCGTTCCAAACCGGAAGTCGGACCCATAATGTAACCGTGATCGAACGCCAACATCACGGTTTTGCCTGATCGGGGATTAAAAATCCGGGAAAGACGATCCTTGACTCCCCAGTCAAGATGCGCCGAACCTTTGAGAAAATAACCTTCAACTTTCTGCGCTGTGCCGATGCCGAAGTTTTTACCGGATTGAACATTGTCATTGTCTGCCATAATTAAGGACTCCTTTATTGTTTTAATTGAAAATTGAATTTATTGTTTAATTGAAAATGGAAAATGGAGGAGAAATATTTATTTTTACCTAATAAATGAAAATTGAAATAACTGTTTTTCAATTTTCCATTTTCAATTAAATCGTTATTTCCACTGTTCCAGCATATTTTCGAATATTTGTTCGATTTCTTCAAGTTCGTCGCCTAGTTCGTCTTTTAGGGAATGGATGATGTCCAAACCGTGTTGGGCATCTTTTTTCGCTTGTTCGATATTACCAAGCGTTGCGTAAGCATTGGCTCGATTGGCGTACGAAGTGGCTAATGCCGGCAGGAAAACAGAACGACCTTCTTCGTCCAAACCGAATTGGTGACTCAGTTCTTTGTTCAAAAATTTTTCCCGATTTTCAATGGCTTTATCGAAATCAGCCAGCGACTCTTTGATGTTACCGAGATTCAACGACGCAACGCCTCGATTTTCGTATGCAACAGCATAAAAATTGAGAACAATCGGGTCTTGCTCATTGGCGAAGTCGGCAAAATCGTTGATAGACCGATCAAAAACTTTGTGCGCTTCCAAGCCTTTGTCAATATCCAGAAGCATTGTTCCTTCTGTTGTGAGAGCCTGAAAAAGATCGAAACGGTTTCCAAAGTCACCATTTTTTGCCAATTTTTCAAGAATTTCGATTCCTCGCCCCACATCAACCAAGACATCGCCGACTTTATTAACGCGTTCTGTTTCGGAATCAAATTCCCGATTCATATAATCTTCATAGGTTGCGGTGCAACGAAACAACAACGTATTAGCGAGTTCGCGTTCGTGTTCCATTTGACCGATGTCGATCAATTCGACGAAGAGCCGCATTGCCCGGTTGTAGGCATCGACGATTTTATCGAGCGGTTCGCCCATATCCCGGAGCAAATTCCCTTGGGCAACACTGACTTTAGCCATATAAAACCGTGTATCGAGATCGCTGATTTTTTCAACGGCGCGAAATGCGGTGAATGATTCGTCGAAATCGGTTTTGGCTTTTTCGAATTCGCCGAGTTCCTGATAGATGATTCCGCGATTCAGGCGGATTCCGGCAATATCGTATTTGGCTTCACCATCGCCTTTATCTTCCAACGGCTTGAGTGTTGTAATTGCCAATCCGTAGGATTCAATTGCCGGTTTGAATTCTTCGTAATCGTTATAGGCAACGGCACGATGAAGATACACATTTCCAAGCCGTCGGCGTGTTTCATCATCTTCCCCATGAGCCAATGTTGCTTGCAATACTTTTTCTGCTTTGTTGAACAGGTCGAGTACTTTGTTGAGTTCGTCCCCTTCTTCAAAACGTTCGGTTGCCCAAGCGACATAGAGTTCGGCAAGTTCTTCGTTTTGTTCGATGGTTCGGGCACTGATTTTTTCGAGTTCCGCAACACGGGTTTTGAGTGCTTCCAAATCAACATGATTCTGGTTGCAACCGGTTTCGCATTCATTTCCATGTAAAATCGACATTATTTGACTCCCAATTCTTTAATCTGTTGGAGCAGAGATTGACGGACAAAATTAATAATGCCAAAGTATAATTCCGATTACTCCGAAACGCAAGACAGTCTCCTGAAAACTTTTGGTGTAACGGTCTAATTTTGTTTTGCCTCTCTTTTCGTTTCGCGCCGCAGGTTTCAACCACACAAGTCGCGATAGCGACGTTATTATGCATAACCGGCGGTGTAGCGCAGCGTAACCGCCGGATCGCGTCCCTCCCCACAACAAAGTCGCGCAGCGACGACATTATTGATGGGAACTTCTAAAAACCGAGATTAACCACGAAACACACGAAATTTCACGAAAAATACGAATGTTGTAAATCGTTTATAGTAAAAAAGT
>JAISQH010000327.1 GCA_031274385.1 Planctomycetaceae bacterium
TCAGTATTCTCGTAACATTGGAAAGGTCAACCAGCCCCAGTTCTTGTTCCAATATCTCTTTGTCCCACCGGCGAATCGTGTCATCCGAAAACAGAAGAAGTGTTGCCATTTCAGAGGCGGTCATATAGCGACACAAATCTGATGCAAACTTCTTAAGACGTTTCGTTGCCGTCGATTGACCATCAAACTCGTGGGAAAAAACCTTACATTAACTATCCTAAAGCCGTCGAAGCCAAACAAGTCATAAATACCTGAAAAAGTCATAAACAAAAAATTGGGGGTTAGAGGGGCAATAATCAGTTAACACAACTCATTATAACAAATAACCTTACAACTTGAAAGACCGCCAAAAAACCGCAAACTCGCGGGAGAACCTGTTTTGTTATTGAAGCGGTTTTCTGAATTCTTCTCTTGAAATAATTTTTTTTTGAGATAGAATAGTGTTTTCGTTTATAATGAAATGAAATTTTTTGAAAATTGATAAAACTAAAATGATGGATTTTTTGCAACTTAGCGGCAAGCGTTTTTTGGTGTTTGGTGTTGCCAATAAAAAGAGTGTTGCGTTTCAAATTGCCGGGATGCTTCTTGGAGAAAATGCAACAGTTGACTTTGTTGTTCTGAATGAATCAGTTGCAAAAAAAGTCGGCGACCTGTTTCCAGAACGAAATATTTTCACGTGCAATGTTGAAAATGATGAAGAAATCAAAGAGCTTCGAACGAAAATCGAAAAGACAATTGATTCGGAAATTCGTTATGACGGTCTTGTTCACTCGATTGCGTTTGCGGATTATGGTGACGGTAATGAAATAAAACCGTTTCACAAAACATCGAAACGGGCTTTTTTACAGGCACTTGATATATCGTGTTTTTCACTGATTTCGATTTGCCGTGAATTTGCCGGACTTTTGAAAAAGGACGCATCTGTTGTAACGATTTCCATTTCGACAACAAGAATGGCGAGTGAGAATTACGGATTTATGGCACCTATTAAAGCGGCATTGGATTCATCGCTTGTTTTTTTGACAAAATCGTTTAGCCAATTTTCCGAAGTTCGATTCAATGCGGTTGCGCCGAGTTTGTTGAAGACTTCGGCTTCGGCGGGAATACCGGGTTACGCCGATTCGTATCTTTTTGCAGAGCAAGCCATTCCTCGAAAACGTGCCGTTTCAACCGAAGAAGCTGCTGCCGCTGCCGTATTTCTGTTGAGTCCCCGTTCCAGCGGCATTACTGCTCAAAAAATAATCGTTGACGCCGGAATGGAAATTAATTATTTCGACAAGGAAATCATTAAAAAAGTTGTACATTAAATCATTTTAATTCGTTGCGAAAAACAGTGAAGAATTAAATGACTAAAAATGAAGTCAATATCACCTCATCGCGGTAACAATTTTCCGTGTACAGTAAAAGGAACAATCATGTATATTCAAAAATTACGCCTTGAAAATTTTCGCAAATTTGAGGATGTGATGTTACACTTCCATCCGCAATTCAACATCTTGATCGGTGAAAACGCCAGCGGAAAAACAGCAATTTGCGATGCCATTAAAAAATTATTGCACAATGTCGTCCTTCGATTAGGCGGTGCGGAGTTGGTGTCGGATAAATTTTCGGGAGATATTCGTTATTCGTTTTCGGACGGACGCTCAATTGAGTATCATTGCCCTTCGCAATTGACGGTCAACATTGAAGACTTTTTTGGGAATCCCGTAACATGGACTCTTCGCAAGGAACTCACAACAGATAGTTATGAGTATGTTCCCAATATTGACAAAGAAATCAGAAACATAAAAATCGAATTGCAAAATAAATTAGTACAAAAAGATGGATATAAAGAAACAATTTTCCCTCTTATTTCTTATTACAATATTCCACGTGTGCAAAAACAACGAAAGAATAAATTTAAAAATATTCTTGAATCTCGTTTCAATGCTTATAAAACCAGTTTAGTAGGCAATTGTGATCCACGTCCTTTTTTTAATTGGCTTTATCGGCAATTTTTGATTGACATTCAAACGCAACAAAAAAATCCTCTTCTTGATGCCGTTCGGCAAGCGATACAAAAAGCGGTTCCCGTTTACCGTAATATAGGATACAACCCTCTTGTTGATGAGGTTATGGTATTGATAGAAGATGAAACGTTTTCTTTCAACAGTCTCTCTGATGGTTATCGCGATATGATTGGTGTGGTCGCTGATATAGCGCATCGAATGGCTCGTTTGAATCCGCAACTTGATGATCAAGTGCTTACGGAAACGCCGGGTGTTGTTGTTATTGATGAGATTGATTTGCATTTACATCCGAATTGGCAACGTACAATTGTGGAGAATTTACGTTCAATTTTTCCAAAAGTCCAATTCATCGCAACAACTCATTCTCCATTCATTATTCAATCCGCACGAGACGGCGAAGTGATTGATCTGAACGGCGTTGGCAGCATCTTGCAATATGAAGGCGAATATCAAAATGTCGCCTTCCCGGGAACCGCACAACGTTACGATAACAAAGGAGTCGAAGAAATCGCAGAAGAAATCCAGAAAGTTGACATGCCGCATCAATCACAACGCCGCAAAGAAATGTATAAAGCTGCACAAGAATATTACAAGATTCTTGATGAAATATCTAATGCGTCGGAAGAAGAAAAGAGAAAGAAAGAAGAAAAACTTAGTGAATTAACAAAGCCGTTTATGGATAATGCTGCATACGTTGCGTTTCTTGATCGAAAACTGCTATTGCTCAATAAATGAAACGATATTAATATGCGCCCGATTACACGTGGTGAACAACCTGCCGAATTGGTCATCAAGCAATACCGATATGCTGCGCCTTTTCTTGTCCAAAAATTAGGATGTTATTGTTCATATTGTGAGATGCGTATTCCGGCGGGTCTTGCGGTTGAACATGTTCAGCCTAAATTAAAACGTGCTGATTTAAAATTGACATGGGATAATTTTCTTTTGGCTTGTTCTATTTGTAACAGTATCAAAGGCGATCAAGATATTAACCTTTCAGATTATTATTGGCAGGATCAAGATAATACGTTTTCAATTTTTTGTTATTCGCGTGAGGGTATAACAGTCAACGAATCGCTTAATCCGAAAGATAAAGAAAAATCCAAACGAACATTGCGTTTAACGGGACTGAATCGTTTTACGCAACTGAATCGTTTGGATATTTTGTCTCAAGTTGATAACAGACTTGCTGATTTTATACAAGTGTGGGAAGAAGCCAAAGCAGCAAAAAACGATTTAGATGAAGAGCCTTCAAATAAACGAATCAGAAATCTCATTGTAAAATCCGCGATTGCTTATGGTCATTTTATACTTCCGGCAGTCACAAAAGCCCTCTTTTTTTCTTGGCGAAGATAAGTTATCGTTTTAGTTCTGTTTTTCTTTCCGAGTCATTTTACATGGAGGTAATGACTGTTTCGTTATCCTTATACCGAGGCAGATCGTGATTTATTGCGTCGTCATCGTTTTCAGTAAGTCGCCGGGTGAATGTGCGATTTGAGGTGGTTCTTCTTCATTCGTGTGGTAGTACGCCTTATGAGATTGCACGTAACTGTCTATTTTATTTTGCGCGCAAAGACGCAAAGAGTCAAACGAACCTCTTTTTCGCATCCAGTAATCCATTTGTGGGATTCTACCACGAAAAACACGAAACATCACGAAAAA
>JAISQH010000383.1 GCA_031274385.1 Planctomycetaceae bacterium
GTATTCGACTGTGAGAGAATTGGAAGCTAGCCTTTCGCGTTACTTTCAATTTTATAACAACGAGCGACCTCATCAGTCGCTTGACTACAAAGTCCCGTCGAGTGTGTACAATGACGTGAAGATAGAGTAGAAAAATTTTTCCCTTTGCCCCCTTAAGGGGGCAAAGGGAAACAACGTGTTTTATCCAATATATAACCCCATTTTCTGTCCAAACACTTGGGGACAACCCATGTGCCAAGTTGGGACAACGAGAAAGCGGGAACAATTACGAAAAGTTTATTACAGATTTTAGTTTTCCATTGGAGCCAGACGGACTTGAACCGACGACCCCCGCGTTGCAAACGCGGTGGTCTCCCAACTGAGCTATGACCCCATATTCTTTTCTCATTCGTCCGGCATCTATTTGTCCACATCAACTTGAAAATGATCCTGATTCAACTTCTCGTACAAAAAACGCGTTTCTGCGTACGTTTTCACTATATCGTAAACTCCAACCATAATCGATAATAACAAAATCCCAACCGATAACGTCCAAAATGTTACATAATAATACGGCTCGTCGGTTGGCGATGTTGCCATGCCAAAAAACATCAGCAGCAACGAAAAAAATAACAAGATCAACGTCAAACGACGTCGTAACGGAAAATAAAATCCCGTCTTCGCTTCACCATTTTCATTGCAAGGCTCCATCTTTCTCAACTCCACTACTTATGGTAGCCTAACGACTTAATAACCGAAAGCATCTCTTCATACGTTATAAAACGACGCCGGTTTTGGAATTTATACTGATCAATCGCTTCGGCAAGTTGTTGCGCGTCCGGTGAAAGACCATCATAACAATTCGAAAACTGACGACGTTCCACACCGGGAGGAGGACCGCCAGGGTTCGGATTCATGCCGCGCCGCTGAACAAAAGGATAATTGACAGATTCTGTACTCATCGGCTTTTCCTTAAATTGCTGTATGCAAAATTCCTTCAGAAAAAAAAGGATGTTCTCAAATCAAAATTTCAAATTCATCCTAAACCCGTTCGTGTCTGGAACAAATCTGAATTTCGAAATTCTTTTAGATTACTTTCAAAAATACTACACTCCGTGATTTTGCTATTAAAAGCGGAAACACGGAGCAAAATATCGACCTTCAATCAATACTCAATTCTATCGAAAATTTTAGATCAAAACAATACCCTAAAAATACTCGTTAAAAATTGCCTTTTTTCCAATTACTATTAACTATTACCCCTAACGCAAAGTAATACGACTTTCAATTTAAACCTTTTCATCACTCTTTGTCATAATTGATCCGTTGCCCGCTTTGAAATACCCCATTGTAAATCACAATTTATAAGTTAACTTAATAGATATATTCAATATTCGATTTTGGACTCTTCATGAATAACTTTCGTATTATAACAAGTTATTTAAAAATAAATAAGTCCCCTACCTCTCTTTTTTATGATTATTTTTTTATCCTTACTAAATTCATTGTGTTTAAGATCGCCTCAAACACCAAAAACCTGTTTTTATCATGTCTTTTACCAATTCACAAAATGACCCATTCGCCACTTTCTTAAATTTTTTCTTATTATCTTACTTTATTTTCAACAGTTTCTCAACCGCAAACGAACAACTTTTCACTGTCGTTCAACTTGTCGTAATTCTTTTCCTATAAAGATGGTTCGTAAAAAATTTATTGAAAATGAACTTTTTTTTCTCTGTTATTAACATCCTCAACTTATTTATATTTCTTTTTTTAATTTGTTTCTTATCAGAAAAATTTGTTTTGTTCTATCAATTAACGACAATTAAACTCCACTATTTTCCAACTCCTATTTTAAGGTTTGACCCGTCTATTCCAGATTGATGAAGATTAGGATTCAATTGCACAGGCGAAAAGCAATTTTACGACGTTATCAACAACGCCGACGCATTGTACAACATTTGCCCGATTCGTACCAGATCAATTAGGAACCGGAAAAAAAACATCTCCTCACTATGTCTTCTGCTAAATCACGAACGCCAACCCCTATGATGAAACAGTACAACGAGGCAAAAAAAGTATGCCCCGAAGCATTGTTGCTTTTTCGTATGGGGGATTTTTACGAAATGTTTTTCGAGGATGCCAAAATCGCGGCACAAGTTCTCGGCTTGGCTTTGACCAGCCGTGAAAAAGGTCCCGACGGAATGCCGATGGCTGGTTTTCCTTATCATCAGTTGGATGCCTATATTGCCAAGTTGATTGCTGCCGGTTACCGCGCTGCCGTCTGTGAGCAAATGGAAGACCCCAAAAAGGCGAAAGGTATTGTCAAAAGAAAAGTGACGCGGATCGTCACTGCCGGAACCGTCACTGAGGAAACGTTGCTCAATCCCAAGCAATCGAACTTTTTGGCAGCACTTTGTCTGGATTCAAGAACGCCGAACCTCGAAGTTGGATTGGCTTGGGTTGAATTGTCAACCGGTGCCTTTTTTTCCGCAACCGTTCCCGGCAAACAAGTTGCTGAGCAAATTGCAAGAATTTCGCCTTCAGAAATCATTTACAGCGACAAAGAAGTTTTTGATCTTCCGTTGCTTTTCAAAGTTCAATTGACAAAGCGACCTGATTGGACTTTTGGATACCGAACGGCTCTTGATTTGCTTTTGAAGCAGTTTGGAACATCGACACTTGAAGGTTTTGGTTTTTCGAACAAGCCGTTTGATGTCCCGGCAATTCGGGCGGCTGGAGCGATTCTTGATTATCTTAACGAAACGCAACGGCAAACATCGGCTCAAATAGATTCCATTACAGCCTTTCGGCTTGGTTCTCAGTTGGAAATAGACGAAGCCAGCCGGCGAAGTCTCGAAATCATGTCAACGATTCGCGGAGGTTCTCGCGATGGTTCGCTTCTTTCGGCGTTGGATTGTTGCATTACGTCGATGGGGTCTCGTCTTATTGCCGATTGCATTGCCGGTCCGCTGACCGATATTTCCGCCATTAACGCCCGGCTTGACGCAATTGAGGAGTTTTATCACGATGATGAAGCGGTGAACGATATACGGGAAAATTTGCGGCGTATTCACGATCTCCAACGGATTTTGACACGAATTCTTCAAAACCGCGGTACGCCTCGTGATTTGGCTATGATCGCCCGAACCTTGCGGACATTGCCTTTTTTTCGTTTGAAACTGGAAAAAGCAACCAGTTCCATGTTGAAATCTATTTATAACGATATTGATCCGTGCGAATCGTTGACCCAATTGCTTTCCGCCGCTTTGGAAGACGATGCTTCTTCCAATCTTCGTGAAGGCGGTTTTATTCAAACCGGTTTTCACACCGAACTGGATGAGTTGCGTCATCTTCAAAGCGGTGGAAAAGACTGGATTGCGCGGTATCAGGCGGCAGAAATTAATCGTACCGGAATTCCGAGTTTGAAGGTGGGTTATACGCGGGTTTTTGGTTACTATATTGAAATCACGAATACCCACCGCGAAAAAATTCCGAACGATTATATTCGGAAGATGACGATTAAAAATGCGGAGCGTTACATTACACCGGAACTTAAAGAGTATGAAGAAAAGATATTAACCGCTGAAGAACGCGCTTACAACATGGAACTTGAACTCTTCGAAATGCTTTGCAAAAAAACCAGTGAAATGCGGCAGTCAATGCAACGGTCAGCGCGCGCTTTGGCAACACTGGATGTTTTTGTTTCACTTGCCTTGCTTGCCAGAGAACGCGGATATTGTCGTCCGAAATTAGTTGAAGAGCCGATTCTCGAAATAATTGAAGGGCGGCATCCGGTTCTTGATGCTTCGGAACCGCCGGGAACTTTTGTTCCAAATAATACTTTTTTTGATGCCGAACATGGTCAAATTCAACTGATTACCGGACCGAATATGGCAGGAAAGAGTACATTTATTCGACAAACGGCGTTACTTTGTGTGATGGCTCAGATAGGCAGTTTTTTGCCGGCGCGCGACGCGACAATTGGTATTTGTGACCGGATTTTTGCGCGGGTTGGAGCCAGCGATGAAATTTCACGCGGACAAAGTACGTTTATGGTGGAAATGACGGAAACAGCCCGAATTCTGAATCAGGCGACATCAAACAGTCTTGTGATTCTCGACGAAGTCGGACGCGGAACCAGCACGTATGACGGCATTTCACTGGCTTGGGCGATAGTCGAATATTTACACGATAAAGTAGAGTGCCGGACTCTTTTTGCGACTCATTATCATGAGTTGACTGATTTATCGGAAACATACGAAAATATTCGAAACTTGAATGTTGCGGTGAAGGAGTTGAATGGCGATATTGCGTTTTTGCACAAGATTATTCCCGGAGCCGCCGACAAAAGTTACGGAATATATGTTGCAAAAATTGCTGGTATTCCGAAAGATGTTGTGAAACGGGCAAGGGAAATTCTTGCCGAGTTGGAACAAACTCATGTTGAAGCGACCGCTCACAGTGTGAAGGCAAGTATTCAGCAGGATTCCCAGCGAAACATGTTGAAACCAATGCAATTCTCACTTTTTGGACCGGAAAATCATCCGGTTATTGAAGAACTTCGCGAACTTGATATTGATCACCTAAGACCGATTGACGCCCTCAAACTGATTGCAACATGGAAAGATATTCTCCACAACCGCAAACCGTCCGAATTAAAATAAACAATTATTCAACCTACACTTTCCAAAAAAATAATTTTTTATATTGTTCCAAGAATTTATTGTAAATACTGATCCGGTAAATAATGCTGTTGTAACCGGATTATTTTACAGAATGCTTGCAGAGTGGCAGCCAAAATAATAGAAGGTCAAGTGCAAGCGAAATTGGCCCACCGGAGAGTCTAAAAGTTGTCATCAGTTGACCGGAATTCGCTTTCACTTATTATTACATTTATTGATCTATTATTAGAACTAAACTTTTGCAAAATCGCATTTGACATTTGTTTTTGAAGAGTTTAAGTCAATTGAACAAGGCTGAAAAATATTTATTATTACGAAATGTTACCGA
>JAISQH010000400.1 GCA_031274385.1 Planctomycetaceae bacterium
GGGTTGTTTGTTCTTCGGTATTTTCAGTCGTTTCTGTTTCATTTGTCAGCAGCGGCACCGGATTGTTGACAAACAAATCAATTTTGTATTCCAATTCCGCATCTGCCGGAGTTTCGATCATTGAATTAAATTCGATGGTAAAATTTCGCGGCACAGTGTTTGCCGGTTCCGTCAGACCGAGTTCTTCGCGCGTCTTCTTCATTCGGGCAACGAGTTCCTCGTCACCAGCCAACGCTTCATTGATTGCCGCCGCAAGATCAGCATCCTCAATTCCCGCTACAGCAATACTGCCGTCAAGGAAATTGGTTGTCAATTCAAATGACTGGTCAGAAGGAACTTCAATGCCCTTCTCGGCAAGCAATTCATTGACTCTTTCCAAGACCGCGTTTTTGTTGACACGAATCATTTCAACTCGTTCCGCTTCGGAAATTTCCGGTGTTTCAAGAGTAACGTCGTTGACTGATTCGATGTTTGCGGTGGTTTCGACAGTTGTTTCAACAGACGTTTCCGATTGCAACGCCGCAACTTGAGCCAGACCTTCCGCCGAAATATCCAAAATGTCCAACGTCAATTCCGAAGCCCGACGAACCTGAAACGCCCCATTCGCGTAACTGCCTGCGGTTATCTGAAATGCCGAAAACGCTTTGTTCTTACCTTGCGAAAAAAAGGAAGAATAATCAACATAAACACTCGAACTCGTTGGAGAAATGCTCATTTTTATTGAAAGAATTGTTAACCGCGAAACTCGAAAAACCTAACATTTTGCATTTATCGTCCAATTCGTTGAAAGCATATAATACCAAATAGTTACGCTGTCAATTTGGCAAAATATTCCGAATAATCGGATCGTAGTACTGTTTAACTCAATGATAAACGGTAAAGTGATATAGATTTTAGTCGCGCTAGCGACGTAATGATGCATAACCGGCGGTGTAGCGCAGCGCAACCGCCGGATCGCGTCCCTCCCCAACGACCAAGTCGCGCAGCGACGAAATTATCGATATTATCGAGCAAAATCTCTTTCATCCAATGCCCTAAACTCCACTTTTGGGAACTTCTAAAAACCGAGACCAACCACGAAACACACGAAATTTCACGAAAAATATAATTGCAGTCAATCGTTTATCATAAAAAGTTACAACAAAAATTCTTTCGTGTTTTTTTGTGTTTTTCGTGGTTAAAAAAGAGTTTTTAGAAGTTGCCCTTTGATAATCTCGTCGCTGCGCGACTTTGATTCTTGGGGGCGATTGTCCGGCGGTTGCGCTGCGCTACACCGCCGGTTATGCATCATGTCGTCGCTGCGCGACTAGGGAAAAACAAAAATAAATGGGTAACGGTTACCTCAAAACAAAAAAATTAAGTTTATTGACGCATGATTACTAACCCGTAAAAAAACATAATTTATCCGCATTTGATATATTGTGGTTCGACTGCCCCTTGTCAGGAACAATGGAATCGTTTATATTTAGAAGCCTGGATTTTTTCTTGGTCTCAAGGCAAAGAACGGAATGTCCGTATTTGTCTTGGGAATATGTTTGGGCAAAACAGTAAAACTCACTTGGTAATAAGGATTTGAATCATGGCTCGTGTTTGTGAAATTTGCGGAAAAGGCAGGTTGGTCGGTAATCATATCGAAATTCGCGGTAAAGCAAAATATCTTGGCGGAGTCGGAACCAAAGTGACCGGAATTACCCGACGGACATTTTTGCCCAACCTCCAAAATATCCGAACAACAACAGAAAACGGAACCGTTAAAACATTGAGAGTTTGTACTCAGTGTATCCGCTCCGGCGCAGTGCGGAAACAAGTTAAAAACGCTCCCTTCAAACTGGCTCACGAATTGGAAGCAGCCGCATCCGGGAAAAGAATCGGCAGTATCAAAAAAAATAAAAAACCAACATCGCAAGGTACGGCAAAAAAATAACCAGTAAACGGGAAAATGGACAATTGACAATGGAAAATTGAATCTGCCTCATTTTCAATTTTCCATTTTTCATTTTCAATTAAAAATCATGCCTTATCTTTCTTCACAGCAAGCCCGGCTTCAAGACGATATTCGGGGGCTGATTCGGGGGGAAGTTTGTTGTGACGAAATAACCCGCCAAGTTTTTTCAACAGATGCCGGCATTTTACAATGTCAACCTCAAGGGGTTGTTTGGCCCCGTGATGTGAATGATGTTGCGGCGTGTGTTCAGTACGCAGCGGAAAAACATATTCCGATCCATCCTCGCGGTGCCGGAACCGGAACAACCGGTGAAGCACTCGGTTCTGGAATTGTTCTTGATTTTAGCCGGTTTATGCGTCGTCTTCTTGCCTTGAACCGCGATTCGGTTGTTGTTCAACCCGGAATGGTCGGGCGGCGGCTGAACGGAGTTCTCGACAAAATTCAATCACGGACATTTGCTCCCGTTTCCGGCTTCCAATCGGCAACAACCATCGGAAGCGTTCTTGCCCGCAATGGAGCCGGAGTCCGCTGGCTTCAATACGGTTTCCCCGACGAACATCTTCTCGAACTCAAAGTTGTTTTAGCCAACGGCGAAATCCTCACTCTCAACCGTGAAGCTCTTCCACACGCCATTGATACGCCGCAAAGTGAATCAATTCCCAAAAATACCAGCACGGCTTTTTCAAATTCTTCATTTTTTGGCGGGCGCGACCCGGTTGCGCGGGGAATTGCTTTGGCGCGGGGAATTGTTCTTGGCAAAGAACATCCTGTTGCCGACGAAGTCTACCGGGTTCTTGCTCCTTCTTTACGACAAATCAATTCAGAAGCGTCACGTCAGATTGCTGTCAATCGGACAGGTTATTGTTGTCACGGCGTTCTTCAGGGGGAAGAAGGACACTCGGTTGATTTGGCTCAACTTTTGCTCGGAAGTGAAGGAACGCTCGGACTGATTGTTGAAGCCAAACTCAAAACGGTTCCCTGTCCGAAACGCGAAGCCGGAGTCGTGTTTTTCTTCAACGGGCTCGAAAAGGCAATGCTTGCGGTTTCACCGATCCGGTCTTTTCAGCCTGCACTTTGCGAATTGGTTGATCGTCGGCGGCTCAGCATGGTTTGTGAATGGGATTCGCGGTTTCAACGTTTTATTCCTACGGAAGCCGAAGCGGTTTTGTTTGTTGAACTGGACGCCGGCAATCTTCTTGCTCCTGATGATTCCAACCATGTCCGGCAACGGCTCACGCAACTCATTGAAACGGTTCAGGAAAAAGAGCGGCTCTGTTTTCATGCCATTCGCATTGAGACAACGGAAGGTTGTGAACTTTTTGATGATTTTCTTCACCGTACTGAGTTGGTTCTGTTTCGGATGCGGCGTTCTTTCCAACCGTTCCCGATTTTCGATGATTTAGCGGTTCCCATTCCGGCACTCCGCGATTTTCTCATGGAACTCTTAAACGTCTTAAAACGCCATGAAATCACCGCTTCGATTTCAGGGCATGTCGGTCAGGGGCAACTTCGTGTCCATCCGATTATTGATTTTTCAAAATCCGAACCGGTTTTGCTGCTTGGGCGTTTGACGGAAGATGTTTATGCAGTGGTTCTGGAACACGGAGGTTCGGTTAGTTCCGAAAGCGGAACGGGTCTTTTGAAATCACGGCTTGTTCCTGAACAACTGCCGAATCTCATGCCCCTTTTTCGGAATATTAAGGAAATTTTCGATCCTGATCATTTATTCAATCCGGGCAAAGTGGTGCCGGATTCTTCGCTCTGGACAAATCATTTACGGCGAGGGTTGTCGTGTCGCGGCGTGGAACATCCTGAAAAACGGGCTTCCGAATCAAATTTCCGCGAGACAAACCGAATGAGTTCCGGTCTTTTTCCTTACATGGAAGCAGAAACAACGGAAACGCCGGAAACATTGCCGGAGGTTGCGGAGCAAAACACGTCCGGCAATCTTTCGAGTCAGATCGAGTTGCAGTTGAAGTGGGAACCGCAACACGTTTTTGAATCGACCTATCTTTGTAACGGCTGCGGG
>JAISQH010000418.1 GCA_031274385.1 Planctomycetaceae bacterium
GGCGTTCGGTTTCACGCTTGGCTTGTTCTTCTTTCAGGCGTTTTTCCTCGTCAACTTGTTTAAGTGTCTCAAAAATTTCCGAGACGGTGGCGATGCCGTCGTTGTTTTTATCGAGGAATCGAAACTCATCGGCGATTAATTCTGTCCAGGGTTGTCCCTGAGCGTATTCCAGCATCGAAAGTTGTCCGTCTTGATCTTTATCCCGTTCGAAAAACCAATCAGGCATTCCAGCCGGTAACCGGTCATACGCCGTTGATTGTTTGGTTGAAACAGCGGCTGCGCCTGTTGTAACATTTGCTTTTCCGCCCAGTACATCAAGTAATTCCGTGAGAGAAATTCGTCCGTCGCGGTTTTTGTCGGCAGCATCGGCATTGAACGGTAACGAACTCACCCATTCGTTTTTGTCCTTGTCGAGAGTTCCGTTTTTGTTTTTGTCATATTTGTTCATCATTTCCCGTGCCGAACGTAGAATCCGATCCGATTGACTTACGGCAACCGTTGAATTTGTTGTAACGGCAACGGCGGTTTTCGTTTGAGGTTCACGTTGCCCGAACGCCGGAACCGACGCTTGCGGTAACTCTTTTTCACCGAAATAGGGAACCAGAGGATCGGTTGCCGATTGTTTGGCTGGATCAGAACCGCCGGAAGAAACCGGAGACGAACGACCGGAACCGGAGGCTTTTCGGGTCAAGTCGGCAAGATCAATTGTTTTGTTTGGATCACCGCCCAATCGTGTCACCATCATGGAAACGAAACCGCGCCGATATTCCGGGATTTCGTTTTGTTCCAGTTTGCCGTTTCCGTTTGTGTCCATTGAACGAAGCATTCCGAGAGATCGTTCGTTTCGTTCCGAATCGCTCGAACGGTCACCGCCGGGACTGCCGCCCATCCACGGCGGGCGGTTGTCGCCTTCCGGCATCCAGGGCGGACGGTCAGAACGTTCGCGGCGTTCCCCACGTTCCCGGTCACGCCGTTCCGGTCTCTGTTCCTGAGCCGCCAACCGCTCCACGTTCGGTATATCAAGTGAAAACAAAACAAATCCAATAACAAAGCAAATTCCAAAACGTTTCATAAAAAATAACCTCGCTTCTTTGGAGTGAAAGATAAAAGGGTATTTTACCACGAAAACACAAAGATTGTGAAGCATTTTTTAAAAAACACGAAGAAATTTTGTAATATATCAGTGAAAGACCTCAACGCTGTAGAAAAAATAAACCTTATTTACAACCTTATTTTCTTACAAAAACAACCTTAGTAGCCATTGTTCATAAAAAAGATCAACCTTATTACCTTATTTGAATGTCTTAAATAAAGTAAATAAGGTAATAAGGTTTTGTTCTTAGGGCATTGGTTGCTACTAAGGTTGTTTTGTTAGGAAAATCAGGTTGGAAATAAGGTTATTATAAAATCTAGGGAACTTCTAAAAACAGGGGACAACCACGAAACACACGAAAGTTCACGAAAAATACAAATGTTGTAAATCGGTTATAGTAAAAAAGTTATAACAAAAATCCTTTCGTGTTTTTTCGTGTTTTTCGTGGTTAAAAAAGAGTTTTTAGAAGTTCCATCTAGGATGTTTTGCCCCTTCGGGGCGTTTTTAGGAAGTTAGAGAAAAGGTCTAATCATTTCGTCGGGGGCAAGCCCCCGTCGCTAACGAGGAATTTCTTCTCGCACTGTTCAAATTTAAAAAAACCATTGAGGAATTTCTTCCCGCACTGTTCAAATTTAAAAAGACATAGCGCTTTTTTCTTCCCGCACTCTCCAAATTTAAAAAGACATAGCGCTTTTTCTCTCTCAGACTCTCTAAATTTAAAAAGACATAGCGCTTTTTCTCTCTCAAACTCTCTAAATTTAAAAAGACATAGCGTTTTTTTCTTTCCGGCATTGCAAAATGGAAAAAACACATCGGTAGGCTGCCTACACAGGATAAAATAAACGCTATTGTCTTGAACTTTGATTAAATTGATTTGTTTGATTGAGTTGATTTATTTGATTTCAATCAAATCAATCAAATCAATCAGATTAATCAGCTTAATCAAAGTTCAAGACAGTTTAATCAAAGTTCAAGACAGTTTAATCAAAGTTGAAGACGGTATAATTTTTTCTATTATCCTCTTGTTTTGCGGGTATATTGATGCTATCCTTACAATAGATTTATTGTGAGTTTTGATTTTATTTTCATTTTTTGAGAGGCGAAGCGGTGTAACATGTCCGAACCTTCCGTGAATCAGATTCAGGCACGTGGTGTTGACCGGATGTTGGTACGATTGGAGCATCTTGACAAGTTGCTTAATCTTGCCGGTGAGGTGATTATTACCAGTTCGACGCTGCACGAACTGCAACGCGATATGGTTGACGCGGTGACTCATCACCGCACCATGACGGAAGGCGATCTGCAAATTATTAAGTCCGCAGACGAAGCCTCCGCCCGGATCTCACAAGATTTGCACGATCTTGTGATGGCAATTCGGATGGTTGAAATCGGTGAAACGTTCAAATTGTTCCGCCGTCCGGTTCGTGATCTTGGTCGGAATTTGAAAAAAGAAATCGAATTGAAATTTGAAGGCGAAAAAGTTCTTGTTGACAAGGCGTTAGCCGAACGTCTTGTCGAACCGCTTCTCCACATGCTTCGCAACGCCGCCGATCATGGACTCGAAACGCCTATCGAACGGATTCACGAAGGTAAAAGCGAAACCGGAACCCTCCTGCTCAAAGCCATCGAACACGAACACGAAACCGAAATCCTCGTGTCCGATGACGGGCGCGGAATCGATGAGCAAAAAATTGTTGAACGAGCACGAAAAACCGGTTTGATCCGCCCCAGTGACCAACTTACCGTTTTGCAAATTCTTTGTCTGTCCGGTTTTTCAACCAAAGAAAAAGCCACTGATACTTCGGGACGCGGTGTTGGTCTTGATTTGGTCAACACAATGGTCGGCGAATTCGGCGGAACGGTCGAAATGGAAAATCAACCCAAACGAGGTTGTACATTCCGGCTGCATATTCCGAAATTGAAAGCGGTCAATATTATCGATGCACTCATTGTCCGTTGCAGCAACACGCTTTACGCTCTTTCTATTGATCAGGTTGTCAGTTTGCAAGGTATTAAGACCGATCAAATTCAGGCTTCGATGGATCGTGAACGGTTTATCAAATATCTTGGTCAACCGATTGCTCTGTTTGATCTTTCGGAATTACTGGGCGGCGGCATTTCGGTTCAGGACAACCCGGAAATAGTGCCGGTTGTTATTCTTGAAGGTAAAAAAGAACGGATTGCTTGTGTGGTGACGGAGTTTCTGGCTCCGTCGAAATTGGTCAATGTTCCGCTTGTCAAAGACATGTTTGACCGTGATGGTACCGGAATTGCCGGAACCTGTATTATCAGTGGCGGGCGGGTCGGTATGACGGTTGACATCAACACGGTTGTGGCAATGGCAACCGGCGAACCGCTCAAACCCGAAGAAGATGACGTTTCTTCCTCTTTTTCTTTTTCCAAACCGGCAGAAGCGGACAAAGATGATTTTGTTTTCAGTAGTTCGGTTCCGGGTTCTGTTGCGATCAAACATTCGCAAGACGAATTGATTACCAAAGCCAAACTGTCAGCCCAACGTGACCGGATTGCCAATCGGATTGAGGAATCGAGCCAAAAAGACCTGACGGAGACGGACATTTCCGACTTACTCACGGAACTTTCGCGGGGACTCATGGAACTTCAGGATGTTCTTTTGTCGTTGGAAAACGACAAAGACCCGGAACTAATGAAAGAAGCGTTTCGGCGTCTTCATGCCGGAAAAGGCAATTTCACCATGCTTGGCGTTACTTCTTCCGCCGGTCTGGCACATGAATTGGAAACGCTTCTTGATCATGTCCGAAAAGGACGGATTGAAATGTCTCAGGAGTTAATGGACATTATGCTTGACGGTGTTGCCGAACTCAACGCCGCAACAAAGATGTTGCCGCAAACAACGCCGGAAATCAATCCGACATTGCTGTCACGAATTGACGCGATGATGAGGTCGTTGGAAAAAAACGAACCCGTCACCGATCCCGATCAACTTCTCGGAACCGCCTTTACTTTGGTTCCGACTGTCGAACTCCAACTTCTCGGCGCATTGAAACAACATGCTCAGGCTTATGAAACGTTTATCCGTTTCAAACCGGGACGGCAAGCGGAATTTCTGGTGGCTTATTTAACGCTTCGGAAACTTTGTTATCACGGAACGATTCTGGCGACATTGCCGAGTATTTCGGACATTGAAAACGGACATTGCGGCAGTGCCATCAAGGTTCTTTGGGCGTCGCCGCTCAAACCTGAGGCGTTAAAAGAAGCCATTGATCATTGGGCTGCGCTCTTCAATATCGCAGAACATCACAGTGTCCCGACAACCGTGTTCCGCTACGATACCAATGCGGAAATCTGACAAAATGATTCATTCCACTTTAGTTTTCGGTTTTCTTTTAGGAATGGTAGGCGACCTGATAATTCCATAAAGTGAAAAATAAAACCGAAAATTCAAGTGAAAAAATACATTCTGAAATTCCGGCATTGCCTTATGATTCTTGAGCGATCAAGATTTGTGTTCTCGCATTTCGAACGGATTCTTGGTAGAATATTCGCGATATGGTACTAACCTTATTTTTTTACCCAACCTTAACAAGGAGTATTATGATGAAAGAATGTTCGAGTAAAAACCGTTCGGCGGCGGTCAAAAAAGACAACGTCGGCAAAATCTATCAGGAAGCGATGAATGCCGGAGAAGGAATTTTCCGGTTGATTCCGAACTGGGTGCCGCGTAATTTCATGCATCCCGGTAAGCGAATCAAACTTGCTCCGACTGATTGGTACGCGCTGGGAGTTCACCGTGGCGGTATTGACGAACGTTGGTTCGGCAGCACAACAGAAGCCGCCAACGATAACCGCGCCGATGATGAAGGACTCAGTTACATTAAGTTTAACGGCAAAAAATTTCTGCTTCGCGACGCCGTGAACGAGGGAAAAGAGGCAGTGGTCGGTG
>JAISQH010000441.1 GCA_031274385.1 Planctomycetaceae bacterium
GTCTTGTATGTTCTCGGTATTGATCATTTGGAACCGGTTGAAATTCTTCCGCCCAAATGTGAAGCGAATCCCGAAGATTACTTAACTTGGGTTTATCCCGGCGGGATTAAAATTCACCATGTCAAAGGCGGTCATGATATTACGTTAGTTGGTTCCGAGCGGGAATTTCGGCATCAGCAAGACCGTGATAAAATCAAACCGCTTCATCCTGTTGAAGTTCGATGTTATAGCGGCGGCACCAATAGAATTCAGGATGATTTTGCGTATTGTGTTCGCAACCGGCTTCGTCCGTTCCAAGACCTCTTTTACGGAGCCACAACCGCAACCGCGTGCCAACTCGCTAATATCACCTACAAACTGAACCGTCCGTTGAAATGGGATGCCGAAAAAACCGCCTTCAACGACGAACAAGCCAACCGTTTCGTCATCAGACCCAAACGTTCACCCTACATTATTGCTGGCGAAGACGTTTAAGACAAAACGTGTTGAACATTTTCCGAAAATTGACAACCGTCTAGTTGGGGCAGATGGAAAATGACGGTGTTTTCTTTTTGACTCCGCGTCGTTTTCATCTGCCCCAAAGGGACTTTTTTTTTGAAAAAAGAGTCCCTTTGGGGTCGGAAAGATTTTCTTTCCCCACCACGTTTCGGCGGGCAGGGTTTTGCTGCCTCTTGCGGGGCGTCAGAAAAAAATTGGTGTCCTGTTCCTGTTGACTCTTTCGGTTGGATTTGCGAAAATAAGAACCTGTTCCATGAAATCAAAAAGCGTGGTTCTTTGAAAGAGGTTGCTTTTATGATGTTGGAAACCCCACGATGTTGTCCCGACTGCTTTGCCTTATGTCCACACAATCCGTCAAATCATTTCCCATTCCGAGTATTCAGCGGCTTCCCGTCTATCTCCGCTTTCTGAAAGAACAGAAAAATCGCGGAAATACGCTGGTTTCCTGCACTCAAATCGCGGAAGAATTCGGGCAATTAAGCGTGCAGGTTCGCAAAGATTTGGCAATTACCGGTATTTCCGGGCGTCCCAAAATCGGATATCGAATTAACGAATTGATTGATGCCATTGAGGGATTTTTGGGCTGGAACCGGAAAATTAAAGCCTTTCTCATCGGAGCCGGAAGTCTCGGCAGTGCCATTCTCGGTTACGAAGGTTTTGCCGAACACGGTTTACATATCGTTGCGGCATTCGATGTTGACCCTGCCAAAATCGGACGTTCCATTCATCATTGCCCCGTTTTCGATCTTCAGCAAATGCTCGGAATGGGGCAAAACGCAGGAATTGAAATCGGTATTTTGACGGTTCCCTCTTCGGCGGCTCAGGAAGTTGCCAATACCTTGGTTCAAATCGGTGTTCAGGGAATCTGGAACTACACACCAATACGCTTAGATATTCCGCAGGAAATCATCTGCGAAGAAGTCAAACTCTCCGCCAGTTTCGCCGTCCTTTCCAGCCGACTCAAAAAAAGCCTCGTCTTCCCCGATGAATACGTTTAAGTGTCCGAACCTTGATAAATGTCTGAACCTTGATTAAGTTGATTCATTTGATGTTGTATCTAAAATGTCTGAACTTTGATTAACCTGATTTGTTTGATTTCTAAACGAGAAATCAACTTAATCAATTCAACCAATCTCATCAAGGTTCAGACATGAGAGATAGGACTAGTCCATGCTTTTTGAAATGTTATAATAACGAACTGACAATTCCCTAAATTTAGTCCCTTTAACAATTAACCAATTAACTAATTAACCAATTTAACCAAAAGAATTAAAAAATGAGCGAAAATTATGACATCGGATTGATGGGTCTTGCCGTGATGGGGCAGAATCTGGTTCTCAACATGGTGGATCACGGTTTTAACGTTGCCGTATTTAACCGTACTGTTTCAAAGGTGGACGAGTTTGTCAACCAGCCGGAATGTAAAGCCAAAGGCAATCAACTCGTCGGAACTCACTCGCTGAAAGAACTCGTTTCCAAATTAAAGCGTCCTCGCAAAGTCATGTTGATGATTCAATCGAAGGATGCGGTTCCGGCACCAGAGGTGGCGTTGTACCCTCAGGTTGCGGCGATTGACGCTGTGATCGAAGAACTCCTGACATTGCTCGAACCCGGCGACGTCATCATTGACGGCGGCAACACGCATTTTCGTGACACGGAACGCCGTACCAAATTTGTTGAAGGCAAAGGGTTCTTGTACATCGGCACCGGAGTTTCCGGCGGTGAAGAAGGCGCACGAAAAGGTCCCAGTATGATGCCCGGCGGTTCCGAGAAAGCGTGGCTGCTGGTCAAAGACATTTTTCAATCCATCTCCGCAAAAGTCGGTACAAAAAAAGATATTCCGTGCTGTGAATGGGTTGGACCGCGCGGTGCCGGTCATTACGTCAAGATGGTTCACAACGGGATCGAATACGGCGACATGCAGTTGATTTGCGAAGCGTACTGGATGCTCAAAAACGCTCTCAACTTCTCCAACGAAGAAATTTACGCAACGTTTTCCGACTGGAACAAGGGCGAATTGGACAGTTATTTGATCGATATTACCAAAGATATTTTCACTGTTAAAGATAAAGAAACAGGAAAATATCTTGTTGATTTGATTCTTGATACAGCCGGAGCGAAGGGAACCGGTAAATGGATGAGCCAACTTGCTCTTGATGTTGGTGCGCCGAGCAGTCTTGTTACGGAAGCCGTTTATGCACGTTGCATTTCGGCAATGAAAGACGCCCGACTTCGCGCTTCGAAAACGTTGAACGGTCCCGGCGGCATCTATAAAGGTGACAAGAACGTTTTTGTCGAACAAATTCGTAAGGCTCTTTACGCATCGAAAATTTGTTCGTATGCTCAGGGTTATGTTCAGATGCAGGCAGCGGGCAAGGAATACGATTGGCAGTTACAATATGGTCCGATTGCCATGCTTTGGCGCGGCGGCTGCATTATTCGTGCGGTATTTCTGGAACGGATTAAAGAAGCGTTCGATGCCGATCCGAAACTAGAGAATTTGTTACTTGCTCCGTATTTTAAGGATGTGGTTGAATCGGCGCAGGATTCCTGGCGCAATGTTGTCAAGACGGCGATTGAATTGGGGATTCCGGTTCCGGCGTTTTCAACGGCTCTGTCGTACTACGATTCGTACCGCTCGGCGGTTCTTCCGGCAAATTTGTTGCAAGCGCAACGGGATTACTTCGGTGCCCACACCTATCTGAGAACCGATAAACCCGGAGAAGGTCCGTTCCACACCGATTGGATCACTGAAAAACAATAACTGTTTCTTCAAATCAGAACAAAAATTGTTTT
>JAISQH010000470.1 GCA_031274385.1 Planctomycetaceae bacterium
TTGTTTGTACACTTACCCCGTGCTGCACTTCGTTTGCACGGGGTTATCAAAATTAAACTCCTACGGAGTTGTTTTAGTTACTTGGCACGCAATCCTTAAAAAATAAAATAGACAGTTACCGATATTGTTACCAATCTCAAATTAACCCATTCAAGAATGATGCTACGATTTTTAAGTTTGTTTCAGTTGCTTTTTGTTCTATTCGTTTTTGTTTTTCCGGCTGCGGTCTTGGGGGACGAAACGGAAACAATTCAACTTCGACGCGGTATTTCCAATTTGTTTTTTACCGCAACGCAAAACGAAATGGTTTTTTCCGTTTGTGAAAGCGACGCGGTACCGTCTTTTGAAGGCGGTTCCGTTGATGTTTATCCGGTTTATCTGAAAGAATTTGCCGCAACTTGTCGTCAATGGTTTCCGAACACAACGTTTTCCTTCAAAACGTACAATGGGAAAACACGGGTCGATTCCGAACAACCCGGCAGTCATTACGGAGTTTATCGTTACCGCCGAGCCGACGCCACACTCGGTAATACCATCGGTGGCGCACGGCTTGCCGTGATTGATTTGGCACAGTCCGATCTCGATAAAACCGAACAACAATTAATCGACGCTGTTGAAGGAATCGTAAGACAAAGTTATCAGGACTTGGATGTTGTGTTTGTTTATGCGGGAATTTCGCCGTTCGTCAACGATTATCTTGCCGGAAAAACACCAACCGTCATTGTCCTATACGAAAAAATCGCCGAACATTACGGCGTGCCAAGTATCAATTTTGCTAAAAATGCCGCCGAAAAAATCAAATCCGGCACAATAACCTCCGACGAATATTTTGAAGGCGTCAAATATTATAAGCGTAACGACAAAATTTCGGATTCCAAAGGGAATGATCTCGATACGGCATTGTTTGTACGTTTTCTCGAATTGTGTCACAAGAACAAAACCACAGAACCGGCGTTGCTGCGCCGTCAATTACCGAAACCAATTTCACCAACCAATATGGAAAATGCGGGAATTGTTCCATACGAACTTGGTCAATACAATCGTTCCGACTGGCAAGAAGGAGTTGCGCGGAAGCCTTCGGTTCCGTTTTTGCGGCATCTTCTTGTCGGATCAAAACCGGGTGCGGTTTTCAGTATCAAATTTAAGGGTTCTCGTTGCGGTTTTATTGACCTGCTTGCCGCCGATACCGCCGATATCGAATACCGGGTGGACGATGCGGCTTGGACTCGTCTTGACGGAAACGCCGGACGAGGTCTGACAGAACCGGTTCGCCGTAACTTTCCCGATTTAATTCATGGGCTTGATCCGCGTCAGGAACATCGTTTTGAAATCCGTATCGCCGAACAACAACCCGCGTCTGCTTCGCCGCGAACCGAACGGCTTGGTGTATTGTTGATTGACGGCGTCGTGGATGATCCTTATCAGGGCAAAACATTGTTGGAACGAATAGACGCGGTGTACGAAAAAATGGTTCCTATTCAGTACGAATTTCCCTCTGACCGTTGGCAACATATTCCGAAAACAATCCGAAAACTTCAAAACGGTGAACCGCTTCGTATTGTCATGCTTGGCGACAGTATTATGGGCGACACCGGTTCGTCGCATTACAATCTGTTACTCGAACGAATGTATCCGGGCAGTAAAGTGGAACGAATCATGTCGCTTCGCGGATCAACCGGTTGCTGGTATTATCAGGAGGAAAACCGCGTCGAATCGTATGTACTCAAACATAACCCGGACTTGTTGATGATCGGCGGAATCAGTAACCGTAACGACACCGAAGCAATTCGTTCCGTTATTCATCAGGTACGTCGAAAGCAATCGCCGGAAATTATGCTCATTACGCCGGTTTTCGGGGCAATGACCGATGCACACCTCAGAAACTGGACATTTAATATCAGTGACAACCCGGAAGATTATCGTAATAAACTCCGAAAATTGGCAGAGGAAGAAAATTGTGAGTTTGTTGATCTGACCGGTGCTTTTCATCAATACATTACCAATTCCGGTCGAAGTTACGGTTGGTACATGCGGGACGGAGTTCACGCCAACGAACGAGGTTTTCAAATCATCGGACGCCTGTTGATCCAATTTTTCAGCCCGAAAAAATAATCGTGTCAAAATTGCCGGAATATCCGTACCGATCAATGATGTTCGTTTTTATTGTAGGGGCAATCCCTTGCGGTTGCCCCGAACGATCACCAATTTAGGGCGACCGCAAGGAGGGCGACCGCAAGGAGGGCGACCGCAAGGAGGGCGACCGCAAGGAGGGCGACCGCAAGGGTCGCCCCTACGGATAAATGGTTCAATTAATTTGTTCGTTTGTTTGTGTCATTTCCGAAAAACATTTTATTTTTTTAACAAAATTTCAAACCATGAGAACAATGAGTACCCTTATTTTTTTTCTTGGATTATCAATTTTGCTTCCGGCTCAGGAACCGGTTACGCAATATGATTTTTCAACTTATGAAGGTCGGAAGGCTGCGGTTTTGGCATCGCTCAAGGATGTTGAATTAAAAGAACGCGGAAAACATGGAATTCCTCGTGCTTTGGCAAGATTGCATAACAATCCCAAAGATAAAGTCGCTCAGGATTATCTTGCCGATGTTCTCAATCCGAAAATGCAAACGATGTTCGATTTGCCCGGTATGGCGTTGGCTCTGTATCAGTACGAGAATTGTATTCCTTATGAAAATTGGAAAAAGATTCGCGGTTATCTCGAAACACTTGATACGAAGCAACATAAAGTCGGTGAAGGTTTTTTGGGACACGGTACGGAAAATCACGCTCTCATGATGTGGACAAGCGCGTATCTGTACGCCCAACGTTGGCAAGATCAAGGTTGGTCAAACGGCTTGAGCAGTGAAGAACTCAAAGTCATTTTGAAAGAACGATTACGAAAAATGTTGAAAAATGTGTACCGAATGGGTTACGCCGAATATCTTTCAACAACTTACGATGCGGTTCTCAATTTGAGTATGGAAATTTTGTACGTTTACGCTGCCGATCCTGAGGTTAAAGCGATGGCGGAAGCGTATATGCTTTACAAATGGTCAATTTTGTCACTCAATGCGTTTGACGGTGAAATTGTTGCGCCTCATGCGAGAATGAATGTCCAAATCGATCATCGTTCGCCGGATCAAAAAGAAAGCGAACTTCCTGCGGCAAGTTACTATAATTGGTTGCTTTGGGGATGGGGTGACGCAACCAACAATGTTAAAGTAACTGATTTTCGACCGCGAAGTGAAAACGGTTACAACGAAACATCATACGCTATTTACGCGGCGTTGTCGAAAGCCAAACCGTATGAGGTTTTTTTCCGTTTGGCGGCAAACAAGGAGCCGTTCACGCAATGGTCGTCAAGCTGCATGTTTGGCAGTTATGGAGCGGGGGCACCGCGATGGATGTTACGAAAAGTTTATCGGAGCAAAAATTACGCAATCGGAACCGGCAACTTCCGTTGGGTTCCGGGCGGTGATTATGCCGATCATGCCGCAGTTGGTTTCGGAATTTACTGGAGCAGTGCGGATCGGTTCAATTATCTCAATTGCTATTCGCCGTTTTGGTACAGCGACGGCGACGACCCAAGCCGAACACCGGATACATGGGATCATGGTCAGGTCAGTCCTTTTCAACAAACCGCACAACATGAAAATACCGTTATTACGTTATTCGATATTCCCGACAAAGACCCTTGGCAAGGTCTTTCCGAGCCGGCAATAGAGGCGTGGCGCGACGGTCACGCGGACAATTTATTGAAACGCGGAATGTTACGTTTTCCGAAGTCGGTGGACGAAATGATTGAAGAAAACGGTTGGATATTCCTTCGTGAAGGCGGAACCTACATTGGGATTAAACCGCTCAAAGACTATTCGATTCAGAACGATTTGCCGGGTCATCTCAAAGAATTTATTGTTGTCAAGTCCGATCATGCTCAAACCGGTTTCGTTTTTGAACTTGGTACGGAAGAGGAATTCGGCGATTTTTCAAAATTCCGCAACTCGTTACCGAAAAATCCGCTTGAAACGGATTGGAATCAACTGACGGTGACGTACACCAATTCACGCGGTTCAACACTGGAAATCCGTTATGTTCCCGGTTTGCCTTTGGTTCCGGTTATTCCGGTTCCGACTCACTGGCAACATAAAAAAATCACCGGTTTTGCGGAGTCGGTTCCTGTTGTTACGATTAACGGTGTTGTCGAACGTTTTCTTGACGGTTGGCCCATGATTGAAAGCCCGGTCATCCGAATGAACAACAGCGTCTTGAAAATCGATGACGGCAAAACCCGCATCACTGTTGATTGGCAAGAAGACTATCCGGTCATCCGCCGCTAAAAAATATCGCAATTCCTACCGTATTGCGATGGACTTGGTGATAGTCTGTTGGAAAGAACTGATGATTCGATGTTCTTTCCGGAAGACTATCCTATTCATCTTACCAATCCCAAAAATCGTGTTCAGATAATTAGGAACAAATTAATTGAACAATTTATCCGTAGGGGCGACCCTTGCGGTCGCCCTGAATCGGTGATGGTTCGGGGCAACCGCAAGGGATTGCCCCTACAATAAAAACGAACATTTATTATAATCCCCAATTGTCTGAACACGATTTTTCGGATTGATAAAATTGATAGGATATATAGACATGTTCCCAAACTTGAAAAAGCGTGTCATGGTTTTTTAATTTTGTCAACAGATTTTACAGATTTTCATAAAAAACGAATCTGTAAAATCTGTAAAATCTGTAAAATCTGTTGACAATAACAACAATAATGGAACAAGTCTATTAAAATCGTTCCTCACAAAAAATGAAATAATCAGTATTTTTGAAATTTGCCGATCTCCAGTCCTTCCACTCCGAACAATTTCGGTTATACTCAGACAAATTTCAATTTCTTACTTAATTCAATTACAACGCCCGTTTCAGGAGTCCAAACTATGGCTGGAAAAAAAAGTAAAAAGAAAGCGGAAACCGTGTTTTTGGTCTGTGAAGAGACCGGAGAGTATAATTACGCCATCCGAAAAAAACCGGGAGGCGAAAAACTGAAACTCAGTAAATATTGCCCCAAACTCCGTAAACACACTATCCACAACGAAAAAAAGAAATAAAATCATTCGATACTCTTTCTTCTTGAACATTCGGAAAACACCAAAACGGCAACCCGATTCACCAGACTCATGTTGCCGTAGGTCAACCGGCGGTGAATTTCAAATTTCAATTGGAAATAAGGAACCTCGCAAAATCAGGATTCACCGCGAAAAAGACAAAAAAACACGAAATGACCTTTTTTATAACATGATAAATACGACGTTATAAAAAACCGACAAATTATTTTTCAATTCTTTTCGTGAAATTTTTTGTTTTTCGTGATCAACGATTCATTTGAGAGGTTCCCCATTAGTATCATGTCGAAACGCTGGATTATTCGCAAGTTTGATAACGAGTTGGCGCGATCTCTTTCGATTTCGATGGGGATTTCGGATTTGGTGGCGACGTTGCTGGTTGCACGGGGAATTCAGACCCGTGACGCGGCTCAGGCATTTCTCAATACCAATCTGAAAAATCATTTGCGTGACCCGTTTCTTTTGCCCGGTTGCCGCGAAGCTGCCGAACATCTGTTGGAGGCGGTTAAACGCAAGCAAAAAATTGTTGTCTATGGCGATTACGATGTGGACGGAATTACCGGCATTGTGATTCTTCGCCAAATGCTTTGTGATTTGGGAGCGGATGTGGATTATTATGTTCCGCATCGGCTTGACGAAGGTTACGGTCTTCATTCCGAAGCCATTGCGAAATTAGCGCAAAACGGAACCAAAGTCATTGTCACTGTGGATTGCGGCATCTCAAGCATTAAAGAAGCCAAAACCGCAACCGAACACGGTATCGAACTTTTGATTACGGATCATCACACGCCCCGTTCGGAACTCCCGGCGGCTGCCGCCATTGTTCATCCGCAACTCGTTTGGCTGGAAAATCAATACGTTTCGCCTTCGTCCTTGACGCCGGAAAAGAACAGGATTGCGAAAAAATATCCGTTTCCGTCGCTTTGTGGTTCGGCGGTGGCGTTGAAGGTGGCGTGGGCGTTGGGGCAACTCGCCTCCAATGGACCCGATAAACCCGTTTCGCCCAAGTTTCGGGAACGTCTCACCGAAATGCTCGGTCTCGCCGCATTGGGAACGGTTGCCGATTTTGTTCCGCTGCAAGACGAAAACCGTGCGTTGGTTCGGGACGGTTTGCAATATCTCCATTCGCCGAAATC
>JAISQH010000478.1 GCA_031274385.1 Planctomycetaceae bacterium
TTCTACAACTGTAGAATGCCTCCCGCAGTCTGAAAACTCCGTTCTACAACTGTAGAATGCCTCCCGCAGTCTGAAAACTCCATTCTACAACTGTAGAATGCCTCCCGCAGTCTGAAAACTCCATTCTACTAAGATAGGCGACCTCTCTCCGCAGAGGTCGCCTACCTTGTATTTTGCTCGTTTTTTTGAAGTTACGATAAGCGTTCAAAAAAACTACCTTGTTACACTCGCAACTGGAATTTACCGACAAGTTGTTGTAATTGGGCAGCCATACCACTCATTTCGTTGGCAGCACTGGCGGATTCTTCGGCGGCAGCCGTGTTTTGTTGCGTTACCGCGTCAATTTGTTGGAGACCAATCGTTACCTGAGCCACACCTTGCGCCTGCTCATTACTTGCAACAGCAATTCCGGCAATCAAATCCGTTGTTTGTCTGATCTGATCAACAATCGTGTTGAGAACTTCCGCCGTGTGGGTTGAGACCTCGCCGCCTTTGTAAATTTCATTGCCGCTGGTTGAAATCAGGTCTGTTGTTTCTTTGGCAGCCTTCGCACTTCGCGCCGCAAGATTTCGGACTTCCTCCGCCACCACAGCAAATCCCTTGCCATGCGCTCCCGCCCGCGCCGCCTCCACCGCAGCATTCAACGCCAACAAATTCGTCTGGAACGCAATATCGTCAATCACTTTAATAACACGCTGAATTTCGTTCGAATTTTTGGTGATACGGCTCATCGAATCATTCATCTCCTTCATGGCGTTTTGACCGTCCGCAGCCGCATGAGTTGCCTTTTGAGCAAGGTCACGCGCCTCCGACGCACTTTGAGCGTTTGCCTTCGTTTGACTGCTAATCACACTCATCGACGCCGTGATTTCTTCAAGACTGGCAGCGGATTCCTGTGCCCCGCTGGAAAGCGTTTGCGCGGCAGAAGAGACTTCACCGGCTCCGGTTGCGACCTGTTTCACACTTTCACTGATTTCAAAAAGAGCGTTATTAACCTGATCAAGCATCTTGGCAAGATTCAGGTTCATCGAATCCGATGAACTCTTCTCCTTAACATTGACACGCCAATCACCGTCCGCCAACGCATTTGCCATTGCATCAATCGTTTTGTAATCGTTCAGAACCGATGCCCCGACATGCGCCATTTCACCCACTTCATCCAACCGGCTTAACAAAACGCTCGAAATTTCCGCACTTAAATCACCTTGCAGAACCACTTTTTTAAGGGCTTCCATCACTTTCGAAAGACCAACCGTGATGTTTCGGCTCAGGACAAGACTGATGGCAAGACCAACAACAAAAGCAATCAATGCCACCGTTGGAATCGTCGTCAACATAAATCGGTCAGTACTCGTCGAAATTTCCCGAATCTCCTTAACCTGATTCGTCAGACTCTCGGTGATTTGATTGAGGGATACCTCCATATTGTCGATTATTTTAGCCTGCTCGGCATCGTATTCGCTTTGTTCATCAAGATAGGCAATATTGGCTTTGAAAGAACCTTGCCAAATACCGAGTGCTTCAATAATTTTAGCGTGAGTCGCTTTACCCGCTTCGGTAGTTAAATGAGCACTCACTTCTTCAAGTTTCTTGCGTAAACCCTCGATGTTTTTGTCGATCGCGTCAATAATTTCCGGTTTGTTTTTGGGGTCTATTTCCGAAAGATATTGATAAAAAAAGCGTCTGAGACTCGCAAATGTGGTCGAACAGTAATTTGTATCTTTCAGTTGGATTGACCGTTCCTCAGAAAAATAACGATGTTCCCCAATTTCTTTGGCTTCCTCCGGCGTTTTCATGGCATTTTCAATCGCGCCCGAAAGTGAGTTTAAGGCATCGGAAATGAATCCGGCACGATCTTTCAAAAGGGTCACTTGTTTGATCCGGTTATCCTCAATTTTGTACCAACTCTCGTCTATTTCTGCAAATCTGTTATACGCAGTAACCAGTTTGTCAAGAATCTCTTGATCGGCTTTTTGGAGTTGCGGTTTAATGTTTTCCGCAGTTTCCCGAATTTTTTTGTCGAGAGGTCTCCGCTCTTCGGCATACTTGGCATCGCGATTCAAAACTCCATTGATTGCAACAATCTGGGCTTGAAACATGGTACTGCGAATCTCCGCAATGTGACGTTGCAGTTCCTCCACTCTTACGGCTTCGTCGGTCGTTGCCGCACTTCGGGTCAATCCCCAATAGCCGCAAGCAGCGACTATCAGCAACAACAACAAAACAAACATAAAACCTGCAAACAGTTTTTTCCCAATCTTAAATTTGTTCAACATAACATTAACTCCTGTTATTTTATAGAGATACGTAATAAAATTTTAATAGGTCACTGATCAATTTAACAAATTGTCGAAGAATTTCTTCTTTTTATTTTCTATTTTTGAAAATTGAAAACGTCTTCTGCCTTCGTCAATTTTTTCAATGATTCCAATTCAGTTTAATCATTATAGTTTATCACAATTCAAATTGCCAGAATGTCCTTTCTAAAATTATAGAAAAGATTCCAACGTATTCCGATTATGATTTTCTTAACCTTTATCAGGAATAAAGGGAAATTTTACCATCATTGCACTTGAATTTTCGGTTTTATTGTTTAGCCTGAAATTCAGAAAATCGTTGCGAATATTCGGAAGTTGCGAATATTCGGAAGTTGAATTTTTTGTTTTTTTTGAGACTTGCAAAACAGCCGTTGAACAGGTACACTACGGAACTGATTTGTTATTTGTTTGTTCACAATACTTATTCCATTTCATTCCATAACAAGACCATGAAAGAAGAACCGACTGCAAAATTACCCGGAGTTTGTGTGCCGTGGGAAGAAGCCAAAACGGATTGGGCTGAAATCAAAGGCGATGAAGAACTTGTTCGCAAGATTTGGGAGGAAAATGACGCCGAAGCCTACATGTTCCTTTGGCAATGCGTACTCTCATTTTAACATATCCTAGCGTAGGGCAACGCCCTTGTTATCACAAGTCGTAAACGCATTCGCATGGCGTTAGCGACGGGGTCTTGCCCCCGAAATAGGAATCAATGGCTTGCCCCCGAAATAGGAATCGACGAAGACTTTCCCTAAATTGATTGCGGACGAAATTGATTGATAGGGGACGTAAGCGTACGAAATCAATCAATCATTTCGGGGGCAAGCCCCCGTCGCTAACGCGACTTGTGTGGTATAACAAGGGCAACGCCCTACGAAAATTGATTTCCATGACCTTCGCCCCAACGCTTGCGGTTGATTTAGATTTAGATTATTTTACAATAGTGCTTTGATTTTTTGTGATTCCATTGTGGAATAAAAAATTTTTACAAACCAAAAGGAGGCTGCCATGCCGCGTAAGACTGATGAACAAATACTTCGTTCCCTTCAAAAAATGTTTCAAAAAAATGCGATTCAGGCACAACCATCAAAAGTGAATCCATCAAAACCGGTAGAACGCCAATTCTTGAAACTGAAAATTTCCCTCAAAAATGTCGAACCGTCCATCTGGCGCCGCATTGTGGTGCCGAACAACTTGACGCTTGAAGATTTACATGAGGTTTTGCAAGTTGTGATGGGCTGGGAAAATGCTCATCTTTATGAATTTATCATCGGTAACAAACAAACTGCCCGGCATTTTTCCTGTTCAATGGAAATGGGCGACTCGTTTGGGATGTTTGATCCTGATGATGACGGTCAGGAAGACGCGGCAGATTTTGATTTGACATTTTTAACACAGAAAGGAACGAAATTTCTTTACGTTTACGATTTCGGCGATTCGTGGGAACATGAAATTGTCGTTGAAAATCCTAATTACAATTATTCAGGTGATCCGCCGGTTTTTGTTTTGGCGGGAGAACGAAATTGTCCGCCGGAGGATTGCGGCGGTATTGGCGGATATTACGAT
>JAISQH010000484.1 GCA_031274385.1 Planctomycetaceae bacterium
GTAAATTGTCCCGTTAGGTTGTTTGTGACGGATCCGATCAACATACATCATGGTGCTCCCGATTCAAAAAGGCGGTGGTCTCCGCCGAAAAAAATTTCCGGTAAGGCAGCGAGCCGCCCGCATCCCAACGCTGCCCGCCTGCATCACCCCAAACCAACATGTTATAAAACACACTACGGGCGCATAATGTTCCGCAGAATCTATAAAAATAAGAAAAAAATAAAAAATATTACTGGGCGCACTTTTTCAAGAAATTTTAGACGTAAGCCCTTTAATACCAATAACTTAAACAAAAAAATACCCTCGCAACCAAAGGAACATCCGTTTTAGAATTTCCATTAATGCTTCAATAATTGAACAGCGGACAAATTATGGTACTGTTGATTCTCCGCCGTCAATAGAACCGAGTGCACCCCAAACACCGAAACTTGAATGACCACTTCCGACAACAAGTGTTGTCATACCGGATGGTGTACTGTAATCGCCCGGAATACCATTCGAAAGACAATTAATTGTTTCTGAAATAAATCGAACCGACCCATCAACAAACCCACACTGAACTCCGCCCGAATGGTTACTCGACGCGGTTATGATTGCCAAAGCCACCTCATTGCCGGACGAGCAATTCGGTCCGCGATTGGGAGGAAAAATCGTCATGAAAGAAGTGTACGGCATTGCACTGTCTCCCCATCGGCGACCAATTTGTCCACGTTGAATATTCGTATCGGAAACATATTTTTTATTGCCAAGATTACTGTCCCAACAAGTCTTGGCATCAAAAACAGCATCGGGAGAAGTTGTGGCAGCCGTTCCCGGATCCGCTGTGGGAGTTCCCATTGCGGATAAGGAATTCTTCACATTCCCCTTCACCAAAATATTGGTCGAAATCGTATTGTAACCGATTATCACTTCGGAAAAGGCAATCGTGTTACTTGTTCCATCGGTTACAGAAGCCATGCTGCGTCCGTCCGTATGGCAGAGTGAAAACACCCCGCGCGGATTTTTTGTTTTATTATTACCCCAACCGGAAGCACTGTAAGTGGGCCAATCACCCAAACTCATATGATAACTGGTTGGTGTATTACAACTTGAAATTTCCGCATTGATTCCGTCGTCAGAAGGACAACCAAGAACATCAAGCTTCGTATTAAAAATTGTGTTAATTTGTGTACTTGCATTGTAAGGGTTGTTTGAAACAGTCGAAGGTATCGCCCGATACATGTCGTAAAGTGCCCCCTGTTCGATAAACGGTAACAGAGCAATAAATGTACTTTTACGTGTGCTTAAGCCGGTTGTACCGGGATACAACATCGCACCGGGCGGAAATGCCGAATGGATGTCGTGATAATTGTGTAACCCAAGTGAAAGTTGTTTGACTTTGTTCGAACATGTCATCCTCCTTGCGGCTTCCCGCGCGGCTTGAACTGCCGGTAATAGAAGTGCGATTAAAACTCCGATAATCGCAATCACCACAAGAAGCTCAACAAGAGTGAATGCCCGATTTGGATTTTTTGGGGAAATCATGATATTCTCCTTTATGTTAAATAAGTAATGTAACGAAAATTATTTTTGAGGATATTCGACTTTGATTTCAAAAGGAAGTGTCATTCCTTTTGTAACTGTACACGTTATTTCTGATGTTGCCGGACTGGTAAATCTCTCATCAATCAATGGGATCGGCGGTTCATCGTCAGGTGGTGCAGCGTCAGAATTGAACTTGACATTCGGCAGGAGCGGTTTTCCTCTGGTAGCACCGGTAATGAACACCTTGTAGGTTCCCGGTTCAACTCCGTCAGCTTGTTTTTGAGTCATCATTTGGAATGTTCCATCCAGTTGGATCATTCCCCGATAAACAAATTTATCGCCTTGGAAACAAACGATTCCAAGATCAAGCGGTTTACCGTCCGAAAAGGACACTTTACCGTGAACTCCGACTTTTTTGTTACATCCAACACAAAACGGCATTAACAAAAGAAATAAAACAAAAAACAAATAAGGGTATTTCATATTGAAACAGCGTAAAGGCTTAGGGAAATATCCGAAGCAACAGAAGGAAGAACGGAAGAATAAATATTACGGTAACGAAACTGCAGCACCATCTTGGATATCACCAAGCGGATACAGAATATTCAACTGATCAACGGCAACACTGACCGTTCGCACAGCACCATCTCCGATAAGGAAATTGACGATACCGGGGTGCATTCCACCAAAACCGCCGCGTCCCCATGTTTGTGGTCTTGCGGCGGTTGCACCGGTAAAGCCTTGATTGGGTGGTGCGCCGGGAACAAAATAAGGATCATCAGGACCCGATGGAATAATCGGATACTTGGCATTTGTTCCTGTTAATTCAGCGTGAATTAATCGGGCAATATTAAATGGTCGATTAACATGAACATCAAACATACTGCCGTCCCAACGTCTCGATTCACGTTCCTTGGGACCACTGTTGAGTGCCACCGCCCAATTCGGAATGAATTTTTCACCAAAAATTAATTGATTACTTGAACCGTCTTTCCAACGGCTCATCGAAGCAGCAGGTTTCCACGATGCAATATTTTTTGTATCGGGATCACCATCACTCGCTTGACCGATTGTTGTACCGGCAACCGGTGTTAGTTCAGGTAACGTAAAAGGTCCGACAAATGTATCTTGTTTACGTGCTGCGGTTGTTGATCGATAACAATAGTGAGACCAACTATCTTCCAACGGTCTCGTAACGACAGCGGCATAATCAATGACCGGTCCTGAATTGATCGGGCTAGTGTCAACCGGGTCAGTATCACGAAGAACGTAAATTGCTCCACTTCTGCGTGAAGGACATTTACTCCATGTGGTCGATGAAATTTGGACGAATTGCTCTGGTGTTAGCGTTACGATCCAATTGTCAATAGAAGCAGAGCTTGCCGGAGTAGGTTCTGTCCAAGTAGGACAATTCGTCGCCATAAAATCAAAGATTCCCTGAGATTCGAGATAGGGAAGCAGCAAACCGAAAATCGTTTGCTTTTGGTTGTACACACAAATCGGCGGCAGAGCATTATAGGAACTGTGGAAGTTATGAACACCAATCCCGATTTGTTTCAAATGATTCGTACATTGCATTCGCCTTGCCGCTTCGCGCGCTGCCTGCACTGCGGGAAGTAGAAGTGCGATTAATACACCGATAATCGCAATCACCACAAGAAGCTCTACCAGCGTAAAGCCGGATAGGGCGTAACGAATAAGAGTCGGAGATTTTGCAGAGTAACGTTTGAAGAACGAAAACTCTCCGTTCTCAACTATCAACTCTCCACTATAGATTGCCCCCCCCCCCCGTCTTTGCCCAGTTTAACATTGAATTTTTCATCGCAATTCTCCTTCTTAAAAATGGAACACAAATGTCGCCGCGAATCGCCCGCCGGAATACAATACGGCAAAAAAACAAATTACACGGCTCATCCGTTTCAATATCCTTCAAACTTTACACGAAACAAAATCAGTTGTCAACACCATTTCTTTGAAAAAAGAATTTTTTTTGAAAAAAAATGGAATCTACAAATAATTGAGAATGTATTCGGCACTATTCACTCTCTTGGTCTTGTTAATTTTTTTCGGTCTGGTATTCTATATTGGTTGTTCGGATCAATTGTTTTTCATTACTTATTACTTCATTACCTTATTTTCCAAAATAATCCAAACGCTCATGCAAAATTTTGTTTATCACAACCCGACGAAAATTGTTTTCGGCGAAGGAACCATTGAAAAAATCGGCGAAGAAACCGCTCCGTTTGCCAAAAAAGTGTTGTATGTGTACGGCAAAAGTTCGATCCTGAAAAACGGCGTCTATGATAAAACCACCGCCGCTCTTGAAAATGCCGGTGTACAACGAATTGAATTTGGCGGTGTCAAGGCAAATCCGCTACTCTCGCACACGCGGCAAGGAATCGAAATCGCCCGGAAAGAAAAAGTCGATGCCATTGTGGCGGTTGGCGGCGGCAGCGTCATTGATGAATCCAAAGCCATTGCCGCCGGAACCGCCGCAACAACCGATGTCTGGGAATTTTATAATCGAAGCGGAACCGTCATCACTTCCGCATTGCCGCTGTTCACCGTGCTGACCATGTCGGCAACCGGCACCGAAATGAACGGCAACACCGTGATTACAAACGAAGAAACACAACAGAAACTCGGAATGAATTCGCCGTTTTTGTATCCGAAAACGTCCATTCTTGATCCGTCAACTTTGGTTTCGGTTCCACCAGATCAAACGGCTTTTGGAGCAGTTGACGCGGTAACGCATCTGCTCGAAAGTTATTTTACCAAAAGCGATTCTTTCACACCCATTCAAGATCGTTACGTGGAAGGAATTGTCCGAACCATTGTCGAAATTGCGAAAATAATGCAACAACAACCGGACAATTTGACGGCACGTTCCACCTTCATGTGGGCAGCCACGCTTGCCTGGAACGGGCTTGCGCCGTCCGGCGTCGGGTCATGGTTCACGCCGAATCACCTGATCGGTCACAGTATGAGTGCACTGTACAACACTCCGCATGGAGCGTCGTTGTCGATTGCTCTTTCCGGTTGGCTGCCGTGGTACGCCGAACAGAGTGAGAAAAATAAAAAACGGCTCACTCAATTGGGGCTTGCCGTCTTTAATGATACGGCAACAATTGATCGTTTCCGAAACTGGTTTTGTTCGATTAAAAGTCCGACAAAACTGGACGATATCGGAGTTGATATTGCCGGTTTGGTCAACATCGCGTCGAACATCGGTGAAAACGCCGCACTTTGGGGACTTCCCGAATACAACGCCGCCTTCTGCGAATCCATTCTAAAACGTTGCGAATAATTTGTGATTTGTGGTTAGGGGTTTGTGGTTTGTGGTTTGTGAATTAGTGGTGCAAATGAGCGGTTTCATTTTTCACAAATTCCAAATCACAAATTCCAAATCACAAACCACAAACCACAAACCACAATTCCCAAATCACAAACCACACATCCCAAAACCACAAATGATGCGTCTTTCTTATGGTATTGCGATTACGCTGGGGTTGATCACCTGTCTTTCGTCATTCATGCTGGGACTTGGGCAAAATGAATCCATGTTGCCCATTCTCATGTTTATTGCCGCTGCCGCCAGTTTTTATTTGACGGATTACCGGCGGATGATCCGTCTGGGCGATTGGACGGTCAACGTTCTGGTTTTGATCATTGTTTTCTGTACGTTCGGCGAAATGATCCGCAATCGAGGCGAAGACCTCGCGTTTTCAATTGCCCGCGTTTTAGTGTTTGTTGAAATGGTTCTCCTTTTTCGGGAAAAAGAAACAAGATTCTGCTGGCAAATTCTGCTCATTTCGCTTCTTCAAGTGGTGGTGGCAACAGTAATGCAGCAAAGTATTCTTTTTGTATTTTTGCTGATGGTGTACGTTTTTATCGGACTTTGTACGTTTGTTATGATTTTCCTTCAAAAGGAAAACCGGTATTTTCGGCAACATTCGTTTGTCGGAACGTTTTTTGATACATTACGTGCGGAAATTGCCGAACGGCAGGATCATGGCAAACTGGTTCGTATTGCTTTGATTACGTTAATTACAGGTCCGTTGTCGCTTGTTTTTTCGTTTTCCAATTCAAAATCCAATGAATCGAAAGACGGCAAAGAAGGTGAAGACCGGAAATCGTCACCGCGTGAGATTTTGCGTTCACTTTTTGCGGTGTTTCCAGCCGAACAAGACACGAACCGGAGCGGCAGTTGGGAGACGGTTAGCGAGCCGGTGACGGAACAAGAAAAGGCTGCTCTTCTCGTGAAAGCGGCGCAACAAAAAGAATTGGTTCCGGTTCCTGAATCGGTTTCCCGATTTTCGCGCCGGAAAAAAAACGAAACTCATTATCGTTTTCCGCTTCTTGTGGAACGTCCCGGTTTTTCCGGCGGCACTATGAGTTCCAACGTTTTAGAAAACGGACGGCGTGAATTATTAGGACATCTTATTCGCGGAACGCTTTTTGCGTTACTTTTTGCGGTTGTTATCTTTTGCCTGACTCCGCGAATCGGACGAATGGAGTTGTGGGGTTTTACGGTCAAGTTCGGTCATGAACATTGGACAAAGCCGTTTCGTCAGCCGGTTGGAACGGTTGGATTTCGCGAGGAAATCCGGCTCGGTTCACTCGGAACCGTTTTGCCTTATCACCGTGAAGTGATGTCCGTCCGGTTTATGAAAAACACGGATCAGCGTATTCCTTCAACCAATACGGCGGCGTTGTCGGAAGTTCCTTATGATGAGATTGTCGGAGCCACTCTTTATTTTCGCGGAATTGCTCTGGACACTTACGCAGACGGAACCTGGAAACCGCGTAAAATGCCTAATTATTTTATGAATCCGTTACAGGAAAGCGAGCCCTTTCGGCGAACTTTTGTTTCTCCCTCGTTTTTTGTCCGGTTTCCGGGAGAATCGGTTCGACCTGGTGAGAGTGAGGATTTATTTTTTGAGGACAATTGCGATTTGCTGAGTCTGCATCTTGTCATTCAACCGTTGGATACAACCATCTTTTTTGCTCCGTGGCCCTTCTTTTGCCGCAGGGAATCGGGCATTTCACCTCTTCGGTCGTTTGGAGACCGGGTGGAAGAACGACGGGCGCATCGGAATGAAACGCCGGCAACGATTTATTCAACCGCTTTCAAACACGGTGTTCAGCTTGCCATTGTTCCGTGTCAGGAACGAATTGATCGGGAAGACCTTCTCCAAATACCGGAACAGGGCTTGGACACATTAAAAGCGTTGGCAAAAAAATGGGATGCGGAATCGCGGTTTCCTAAAGAGAATATTATTGCGCGGGCGGTTTTTATGGAACGGCAATTCCTTGAATCGGATTATTTTAAGTACAAATTAGGCGGAACGATACGGGATTACAATCTTGATCCTCTTGAGGATTTTATTGGCAAGAATCCTTCGGGGCACTGTGAATATTTTGCCGGGGCGTTGGCGTTAATGCTTCGGAGTGTTGGGATTGGTTCTCGTGTGATTGTCGGGTTCAAGACTCACGCGGCTTCGCAGGGAGTGCAAGTGGTTCGTCAATCGGACGCTCATGCTTGGGTGGACGTTTATCTTCCGCCGGAGTCCATTTCCGAACGGGCAACCGGTTCTTATGCTGATTGGTGGGATTCCGGCGGTTGGCTTCGGCTTGACCCGTCGCCCAGTGCCGAACCAACAACATTGATGAAAACCGTCTCGTTCAATCTGACTGATTTAAACGAATGGATTCAAACGATGTGGGGAGAATTTGTTCTGAATATGAATTCTTCAAAGCAATCGCAATGGATTTATCAACCTATTCGATCAGGATTTCATTTTGTTGTTTATCGGGTTTTTAATCTGGAATTTTGGAAGAGTCTGATTTTCGAAACATATCAAACGTACAAAACATTGTTTTTTTCCGGCAAGGATGTTCATTGGCGTTGGCGTGATTTGGGCGGAATTTTGGTTCATGTTTCGTTTTTTGTATTTTTGTTCTTTTGGTTGTGGAGATGTTGCCGATGGTTGTTGCCGCGTTTGTTTCGGTCTTCGGGCAAAGAATGGAGACGGAAGGCAACGATTGATTTTTATATTCGAATGGAGCGGTTACTGATTCGTGTTGGTCGCGAACGCCGCCCGGAAGAAACGCCGCTTGAATTTGTTCGTCACACCGATTTTACCGCAGAAACGCTTCCGGTGGTTGACGCTTATTATCGTGTCCGGTTTGGAGCCGCCGAGTTGACGGACGAAGAACTCCGCGATGTTCGCGAACGGCTTGACCAACTCGAAAAAAGAATTACCGAACATAAATCAGTTTAAATTGTTACGTAACTGCCTATTACACCAGCGCAATCATGATCAACCACGAAAGACACGAAGATACACGAAAAAGAAAAGAGAACCCTATTTCTTTGAAAATGAAAATGGTTCCATGAAAATGGTTCCATGAAAATGGTTCAAAATGTTTCTTTTTTTAACAATTTTTTAACAATAAATATTTCAAAATCTTTCGTGTAGGTTCGTGATTTTCGTGGTTGAAAAAAAAGTTGTTGCGCTGTCGTACTATTTTGTTTTTTGTTTTTCGAGTTTGCTCGCAAATGAAAATTGACGGACACATTGTTACGACATTTCATTTTTTATTTCATTTTCTGTTTCCGAATTTATGTTTGGTTCATTGAATTTCAAAAATCCGATTTTGGTTGCGTCGGGAACTTTTGGTTATGCCTGTGAAATGGAAGGGGTAGTTGATTTATCCCGGCTTGGCGGCATTATTCCCAAGACAGTTACATTAACTCCGCGTCCCGGCAACATTCCGCCGCGCACCGTCGAAACCGCGTCGGGATTACTGAACTCGATTGGTCTTGACAATGACGGACTTGACGAATTTCTTCAAACCAAATTGCCGTACTTAAAAAAACTTGGTACGAAAATCATTATCAGTATTGCGGTGAAAAACACGGAAGAGTGTCCGGTTTTCGGCGAAAAACTTGGTGCGGCGAAGGGAATTGACGCGGTTGAACTCAACATCTCGTGTCCGAATGTGAGCGGCGGAATTGATTTTGCAACGGATCCGAAATTGTGTGAGGAAATTGTATCAAAATTTCGTCGTGTAACGCCGTTTCCGTTGTTGGTCAAGTTGTCTCCTAATGTTGGCAACATTGGTGATGTGGCGATGGGAGCGGAATCGGGTGGAGCGGATGGTATTTCGGCGATCAATACTTGTCTTGGTTTAGCGGTCAATTGGCGGCAACGCCGGTCGCGTCTTGGCAATGGTTTTGGCGGTTTGAGCGGTCCGGCGATTAAACCGATTGCGTTACGTTGTATTCGGCAGATATTCAAAGCGGTTCGGATTCCGATTCTTGGTATTGGCGGGATCGAAACGATTGATGACGCGATGGATTTTTTTGTAACGGGGGCAACTGCCGTTCAGATCGGAACCGCTCATTTTTACAACCCGACTGCGACAATGCAAATTCTGAATAGGTTACCTAATGCTCTCGCCGAATTGGGAGCCAAAAATGTCGCGGAAATTGTCGGAACGCTTGAAATGTAATACAAATACCTTGTTCACTTTATGGAGTTTCAATTAGGCAAGGTAGGCAGCCTCTCTCCGAGACATTTGGTAAATAGTTCCTGTTGATTTTACGTTTTGGAAACAATATTGCAACAACACAAATTCTAAATGTTTTGATAACGCCAAGTTATGACAAGCAACATAAATATCAAACAAAAATCAGAGGAACAATTTCAACCTTAAAATGGGCATTTTAAATTT
>JAISQH010000505.1 GCA_031274385.1 Planctomycetaceae bacterium
CCCATCACAAAAAAATTCAGGAGGTGTTGTCAGTGATCAAAAATAAATAACACGGCAACCAAAAAATAAAACAAAAAAAAACGTAAACCCTTATTACAAAAGATTACAGCGGCATTAGGGCAACGCCCTACGAAATAGATTCACGAACACCGTTCGGGGCAACGCCCCAATAATAATAATAATAATAATAACAATAACAAATATATTGGGATTTGATAAAATCCACAATGGGAAGCCCCCACAAAATCCGAAATAATCAGATATTTTACAGACCGACATATTCGGAATAGATGGCTTGGGCATCGGTTTCATCTTGGGCGTTTTCGATGATTGCCCGACCGTCTTGGAAAATTTGAATCCGGTTTCGTCCGTCATCGAAATTCAACATGAATGGGTGGACTTCGATTTTTTGCGGGTCATTCAGGTTTTTTGCCAGTTGTTTCGCCATGTCTTCGAGAGGAAGTTGAACCGGCAACGGCGGCAAGACCTGAATGGAATTTCTGCCGCAAAGCCGCATCACACGCGAACCGCCAGACCGGTTCAGAAACTCGTAATTCCGATGAACGCAAACCGGACAATCGGTATCTTTTTCGGGTTGAATGATTTTGAATTGATTGTTCCACAAATCGGCAACCAATAATCCTTTGCGGATTTCTGAGGCACCTGCCAAAATTTTAACGGCTTCCGCAGCCTGAATCGCGGCGATCATTCCGGTTGCCATATTCAACACTCCGGCTGTGGCACAGGATTGTCCGGCTGCCGACCCGGATTCGGGAGACAGGAAGCACCGTAAACAAGGACTCTTTTCGTCGGGCAACAGATTCATTGACATCGCTTCCGCGCCCAACGCAGCACAATAAATCCAGGGAATACCGAGCCGGTGACAGGCTTCGTTCATTAAAAAACGTGTTTCCCAGTTATCCAAACCATCAAGTACCAGATCAACTTTCTCGAACATCTGTTCGATATTCGCCGAACCGAGTTCGGAAACAATCGGTTCCAACACGATTTCCGAATTAACCCGGCTCAAATGACGGCAAGCCGCAACCGCTTTGGGACAACGTTTTTCGGCATCATCTTCATTGTAAAGAATTTGGCGTTGCAAATTGATTTTTTCGACGTAATCCCGATCAATCAGTCGCAGGTGACCGATTCCGGCGCGGCAAAGGGCGTTCGCGGAGACCGACCCCAACGCCCCCAATCCCACCACCGCAACAGTCGCTTCCGCCAACTTTTTTTGACCAACCAAACCAAGACCCGGAAAAACAATCTGACGAACATAACGGTTCATAAATTGAAAATTGAAAATTGAAAATGGAAGAATTAATTAACTAACTAATTAAAAATATTTTCCATTACTCACACTAATTTTCAATTGTCAATTTTCAATTGTCAATTTTAACAACTGCTACGAAAATGTAGAAAACGCCGTTTTTCGATGTAGACTCCTACAGAAAAGTAGGATTAAAATAAAGACAAATAATGGACAAGATATCAATAACCTGTTGAAATCAAACAAGTTACACAATGACCTGTTTATTTTTAAATCGAATGGCACAGTTATTGATATTGTAGAATTGTCCGAATTTTATCCTTTAAAATTTTTTTAAGAAATTCAAGAAATAAAAAATATTTTGTAGGATATTTTGGTTTTGACCCTTGACGGTTTTGTTGCGTCTGGTAACATGTTGGAAGTTCAAAACTTTGAACGGCAAAACTACTTCGCTGTAATCAATGTTTTGATCTAAAATTGCCTGACGGAGCAACAGGTCATTGATTTACTTTCACCTTTTTAGAAAAGGAAAATAAAATGTTGACGAAAAATTTGTTCCGTTTGTTCCATCAAGTAATCTCCCCCTTTTGTGAAAAGTACCATCTTTTTCAGAAAATCCGAAAAAGCCATGTCAAAATAGGGGGGGGGCTATCTGGGTTCACTTTAGTTGAGTTGCTGGTGGTCATTGCGATTATCGGCGTGTTGATTGGTTTGTTGTTGCCCGCCGTGCAAGCCGCAAGAGAAGCCGCGCGGCGTATGCAGTGTGCCAATAATTTGAAACAAATTGCGCTGGCAACACACAATTACCACGATACGCACAAAATGTTTCCAGAACCGACCGGAACACGGGGATCATGTCCCTATTGCGTTACTACCGCCGGTTATTCACCACAAGCGTTAATTTTACCGTTTATTGAACAATCAGTTCTTTCACAGGCTTTTGCCGGAACCTCTAATTCATTCGGAATTGGCTCTGGAGGTGGTTTTACAGGAATGATGTACATCAGTATTGATCCTGTCCTGTCCGATATTGCCAGAATAAAAGTTCCCGTATTTCGATGCCCCTCTGATGGAGGAATTGACATTACAGATGCTTTTGGTAATGCTGCAACACCAACGGCAACATGTAATTACATGGCGTGTAACGGTTCCGGTACTGGTTACAATTACGATACTTCGGTACAAACTGATGGCGTTTTTTCGATGTGGAATCTCTATGAATTTTCCTCAATCACGGATGGTTCCAGTAACACAATTATGTTTGGAGAATCAATTATCGGTGACGGTATTCGTAATGGTGACGCTCCAGACCCAATGCAACCGTGGACAAAAGCAACTTACTTTACGTCTGAGAGAGATTCATGGCGAGGCAGAATGACAGGAGGTACTTGGTTTGAAAAT
>JAISQH010000520.1 GCA_031274385.1 Planctomycetaceae bacterium
TAATTCATCGTACAAACCGAACACATTATTAAAAGTTTTGCGAACAACGGGATGTTAATAATACCTTTACAAAAATAATTCACAAAAACATGATCTTTATGACTGCCGACAGTATAAAATCAGCCATGAATTTCTCCGGCTTTTTGCGTGCAACAGCGGGCGGTTACAGATGTTTTCCCGGACTAACGAAACCGAAAGCCCAAAAGAGATAGGCAACAGGTGCCGCCATTAACAAGGAGTCAAAAACATCCAGAACACCGCCAAAACCGGGAACAGCGTGACCTGAATCTTTCATATTACTATCCCGTTTGATGAGCGAACCGGCTAAATCGCCGACCATTCCGGTTAAAGCGATTGCCACACCGAACAAAAACCAGCCATACCAAGGGGTTGGATTTCCATCGTTACAAAACGGCAATGCCACGACAAACCAGAACCATGAACCAAAACACGAAAACAGAATTCCTCCCATTGCTCCTTCAATGGTTTTACCCGGACTCAGACCCGGTGTCATTTTGTGCCGTCCGATTAATTTGCCAATGGTGTACGCTCCGATGTCACACATTTTCGTGACTAAAACGAGTGAGAGAATCGCCCAAATCTCATAAGCCATGTGAAGTTGAATCATAAAGCATGAGAGGAGACCGAGATAGGCGATAGCAAAGACGGCGCCGGACAAGTTGATTGTAACGCCGCCGGGGTGTGAATAGCGTCTCATTTCGGCGGCGAATGACAAAATAACTCCGGCAGCAACCGCGAGCAATGCCCAAAAACTAGCCGTTGAAGCCCATTGCCAACCGCCTTTGGAAGTTGTAACATGAAGAACTTCGAGGTTGTATTGCTGAAACACGTTGGCGAGCCAACAACTGGCGGCGATGAGGAGATTACCGAGATAGACGGTTGATGCGAGCGGTTTCAAGCCGGCGGCGTTCAAAATACGAAGAACTTCCCGTGTCAGAAAAACGAGGCAAACCATATAAACCGGCAACAAAACAATACCACGCGGAAGCCAGATAATTTCGCGTGTCAAACCATATTGCGAAATACTCACGTCCAACCACGAGAGAGTGAGCAGGACGAGGATGATCAGGAAACCAAAGATGAGACGCCGTTGAAGCATAATATATTGCCGTGTTACGCGACACAATGGACTGCGGTTTTGCTGCGTTTGCCTTCGACAGGACAACTTATTATCACGATTGAACGGCAAAAGTCAACCATAACCTGACCAGTCCCTCTGCAAATTTTTTTCGGCTCTTGCACGATGCCGTGTTATTGGGTTATACTATTTCTTTCGCCGGATTGAAAACCCGCTCTGATTCGCTTTTTGTAACTTAGGAGAAAAGACGAGTTCAAAATCAGGTTGACAACAATTGACTGATTCACTTCCCGCAATTCATTTTGAAACATAACGTGATGCTAAAAAAATTATCTTTTTTCGTACTGTTTTTTACGGTGCCGGTTTTTGCACAAGAGGTAACAAATCGTAACGTCCTGCAACAAAATCCGTTGCGTTCGTTCGGTGATTCGGCTCATGTTGCGTTTATGGGCGGTTCGATTACCGAGATGGATGGTTATCGTCCGATGGTTTGCGAAATGCTTCAAAAACGTTTTCCTGCTACAAAATTTACCTTCACAGCAGCAGGAATTTCTTCGACCTGTTCCATGACCGGAGCCTTTCGCTTGGAACGCGACGTTTTATCAAAAGGAAAAGTCGATCTGTTTTTCGTCGAATTTGCCGTCAACGACGATCAGGACGCCCATCATTCCGAACAAACCGCCATTCGCGGCATGGAAGGAATCGTCCGGCATGTCCGGCATCATAATCCTGACGCGGATATTATCATTACGTTTTTCGCCAACGAACATTTAATGGACGAATATCGTCACGGTCGGGAAGCAACAAGTATTACGGCTCATCGAAAGGTTGCGGAGTTTTATCATATTCCGACAATTAATGTTGCGCGGGAAGTTCAGCAGCAGATTGACGAGGAAAAATTAACGTGGCAACAATTCGGCGGTGTCCATCCGGCTCCGTACGGAAATCGAATTGCTGCAAACATGATTGAGTACGTTTTTACACCAAAGTTGGATGAGTTAACCGACGAACGAGGACGAACCGCCCGGCGGCGTCAACTTGATCCGTACAATTATGAAAACGGTCGATTCGTTTCACCGGACACAGCGAAATACGGCAATGCGTGGACGTGGAGCGTTCCCGATTGGAAATCAATACCGGGCGGTTTCCGTTCGACGTTTTCGGGACAAAAATTACTTTGCTGCAATCAGCCCGATGAAGAATTAACGTTCGAATTTGACGGCAAAGCTGTTGGAGCGTTTATTTTAGCGGGACCGGATGCCGGAGTTGTCGAATATCAAATTGACGGCAAACCGGCAGGACAAGTTGTGCTGTTTCATAATTTCAGTACAGGATTACATTATCCGCGAACCGTGATGTTCGATGACCAATTGGAACCGGGCAAACATGTTCTCCGGCTCAAAATCACCGGCATTGTTCCGCCGAAAAGTAAAGGAACCGCCGCAAGAATTTTGCAGTTTGCGGTTAATTAACAATTTTTGTCAAATTTTGTGTCGGACTTTGTATCAGATTTTAGATCTAATTTTTGTATCCAATCCTCATAATGCCGCAAGACGGCGTAACAACAACAGTTTACCATGACCCAATCACTCTGTTCCCGTTTCGTTTTTTCTGTCCCATCTTTTGTCCCATGTTTGGTCCTGTATTTTGTTTCATTTTTTGCCTCAACAATATTTTTTGCAAATATTGTTTTAGCGCAACAAGACGATTTTAGGGCGGTTGTTATCAATGAATCCACACGAGAGATGGATTCCGGGATTTTTGTGTCGGCTGATCCGGCAGCGGTTAAAAAATACATGCCCGAAGGCACTGCTCCGGCGAGTATGTCTTCGTTTGTTCTTTTTTCCGGTGACGATATTGTGTTGATTGATACGGGACTTGGCGGTACGAATTGGGTCAAAGGACTTGCTGATCTTGGAGTCAAGCCGGAAAAAATTAAGATCATTTTACTAACTCACATGCACGGTGATCATATTGGCGGTTTGCTGGACGGCGATACCCGGCGTTTTCCCAATGCGGTTGTTTTGAGTGCCAAATTAGAGTACGATTATTGGCTGCCGCAAAACGCCAAAGCCGGAACGCCCCAACTCGAAAAAATAAAATCGGCTTATGGTAACGATTTTTCAAAAACGTTCGAATTTGACGAACAGGTTTTTGCCAATGCTTCGATCAAGATCAAGGCACTGAATGCGGTTGGTCATACACCGGGTCACACTGCGTTTTTAATCGAATCGTCCAAGAGCCGGTTGTTGATTGTCGGCGATTTGCTCCATGTTGCGGCGTTGCAATTTCCGGTTCCTGAAGCCTGTCCCCGTTATGACATGGATCCCAAAACCGCAACAGTAACAAGAAAACGCCTCTTGGATTTTGCCATTCAGCAAGGTCTTCCGATTGGCGGAATGCACCTTCCTGCTCCCAATATCGGTACAGTAAAAAGTAATGGTCAAGGCGGTTACGAATTTTTTGCCCGCAAAATAAAATAAAAAATGACCGCCGCGATTATTTTTGTTTTTTAATGTTGCGCGCAGAGACGCAAAGAAATTCAAGATTGGTTTCAACTTGTTCTGTTTTGGATTGTGTTCATTTTTCATTTTGTCCCAATAAAAAAATCGTCACTATTAATTAAATTGATAACAGGATTTGACAAAGATGCTCGTTTGATTCTTTGCGTCTTTACGAGCAAATGATACTGTTGGCAGTCATAAAGATCATGTTTTTGTGAATTATTTTTGTAAAGGTATTATTAACATCCCGTTGTT
>JAISQH010000534.1 GCA_031274385.1 Planctomycetaceae bacterium
TTTATCCTTTAGGCAAGGTAGGCTGCCTCTCTCCGAGACATTTGGCAAATGCTTGAAAAACAACGACTTTCGCCTTAAGTTAATACGTATGGGCGACCTCTCGGAGAGAGGTCGCCTACCTAACCTTATTCTGATTTAAACTCCACCAAATGAACAATATAAATATGAACATGAATATGAACATTAATAAAAAGGTTTTGATTGCGATGAGTGGCGGAGTGGATAGTTCTGTTGCTGCTTATCTAATGAAATCGCAAGGTTTTGATTGCCGCGGCGCGACAATGAAATTATTCGGCGACGAAACCGTTTCTTCGTGTGAAACGATTTTAAGCGGAGACGCTTTCAGCGAATCTGTCCGTTCGAAAACCTGTTGTTCTCTGGAAGATGTTGAAGACGCCCGAAGCGTGGCGCATCAACTGGATATTCCTTTCCATGTTTTTAATTTCGTTCATGATTTCAAAACTCAAATTATCGAACGATTTGTCAAAGCGTACCAAAACGGTTTGACGCCGAATCCGTGTATTGATTGTAACCGATACATGAAGTTCGAGAAATTTTTTCTTCGGTCGCGCGAGTTGGATTTTGATTTTATGGCAACCGGTCATTATGCCCGAATTGAGTTGGACACGGTTTGCGGTCGGTTTTTGCTCAAAAAAGCGGTTGATGAAACGAAAGATCAAAGTTATGTTTTATACGCCATGACGCAACCGCAACTTTCCTGTACTCAATTTCCGTTGGGAACATTGCGAAAGTCGGAAGTCCGTGATATTGCGGCGGCGCACGGTTTTGTCAACGCACGAAAACGGGAAAGTCAAGACATTTGTTTTGTTCCGGACGGAGATTACGCGGCTTTTATCGAACGCCATACCGGTTGTGTTTGTCCGCCGGGTGATTTTACGGACAAAAACGGCAGGATTCTCGGACAACATCACGGCATCATTCGTTACACAATCGGACAACGAAAAGGTCTTGGTATTGCGCGGGCAAAACCGTATTATGTTTGTTCGCAAAATGTTGCTGCCAACACAGTTGTACTTGGCGACGAAAGCGATTTGTACACAAAAACCGTCCACGCCGCTCATCTTAACCTGATTGCGTTTGAAAAATTAAATTCGCCGATTCGTGTTAAGGCAAAGGTTCGTTACCGGCAAAAAGAAGATTGGGCAACAGCGGAACAAATCGATACAGACCATTTACGTATCGAATTTGACGAACCGCAAAAAGCAATTGCCAAAGGTCAGGCGGTTGTTCTGTACGATTACGAGACGGTTCTCGGAGGAGGAACAATCCAATAATTGTAACGTCCTGTTTTGTTTTTTTTCAATGTAAAACTTCTTGATAAGCCGGTTTGGTCGTGGTATGATGTTGCAAAAGTAAAATGTTCGTTCGTGTCCGATTACCAATATTTTGAACCCCTATTTTGAACAAATCTTTTTGAAAGGACAGACTTGTGTCAACTTCCCATCTTTCTGATCTTGAAATTGCAAGACAAACGACAATGACACCGATTGACCGGATTGCCGAAAAAATCGGATTGAACAGCGATCAAATCGAATGTTACGGACGTTTCAAAGCAAAAATTTCGTTTGAGGCAATTAATCAAAAAATTAATCAAAAAATTCAACATGCCCAACAACCTGACGGTCAACTGATTTTGACAACCGCGTTGAGTCCGACTCCGGCGGGAGAAGGAAAAACAACAACCAGTGTTGGACTGACCGATGGTTTGAACCGGATTGGCAAAAAAGCGGTTGTTTGTCTTCGTGAACCGTCGTTGGGACCGAGTTTTGGAATGAAGGGCGGTGCCGCTGGCGGCGGTTACGCTCAGGTTGTTCCGATGGAAGATATTAACCTTCATTTTACGGGCGATCTTCATGCCATTTCGACTGCCCACAATCTTTTGGCTGCCGTTTTGGATAATCACCTCCATTTCGGTAACGCCCTTCGGCTCGACACGCGGCGAATCGCCTGGAACCGAGTTGTTGACCTGAATGACCGGGCGTTGCGAAAAATTGTTGTCGGACTGGGCGGAACCGCCAACTCCGTGCCGCACGAATCAAGTTATGATATTACGGTTGCTTCCGAAGTGATGGCAGTTTTTTGTCTCAGCAACTCCATTTTCGAACTAAAAGAACGGCTTGGCAAAATGATTGTTGGTTACACGCCGGAAGGGGAACCGGTTACCGCCTCGAAGTTGCTTTGTCACGGTGCAATGGCGGCGTTGCTCAAAGACGCTCTGAAACCCAATCTTGTCCAGACTCTCGAAGGGAATCCGGCACTGATTCACGGCGGTCCTTTTGCCAATATCGCTCACGGTTGCAACAGCGTGTTGGCAACCAAACTCGCCTTGAAACTTGCGGAGTACACGGTTACGGAAGCGGGGTTCGGAGCGGATCTTGGCGCGCAAAAGTTTTTCGACATCAAATGCCGACAAGCCGGTCTCCAACCGAATGCGGTGGTAATGGTTGCCACCGTTCGGGCTCTCAAATATCATGGCGGCGTCGAATTAAAAGAGTTACAAAATCCGAATCCGGCGGCTTTGGAAACCGGATTTGCCAATTTGCGGAAACATCTTGAAAATATCCGGCTTTACGGAGTTCCGGTGGTGGTGGCGATTAATTCGTTCCCGACGGATACGGAAGAAGA